>NZ_JBHWGD010000058.1:19257-43048 GCF_042733235.1 Kitasatospora sp. NPDC059722 | reverse complement strand
ACGCCCCGGTCGGCTGACCCACCCCGCACCACCCCGGCCCCCGGCCCGGCCACCACCGGGCCGGGGGCCATTTCCGTTGCCCGGCGTCGAGGCCCCGTGAGAGCATCGAGGCTCATTTGATCCATTCGCCGAGATCTGCAGGTGGCAGGTACCGCTGATGAACACAACGGGGCCAATAGAGGCGTGCATCGAGGATGGGAACAACATCCTGGTCGCTCCTTCGACGTTGCACGACGATGACGTGGTTCGGGACTTCTTCGGGTCCGTGATCTCGCCGGAGGAGCTTGCTTCCGGTTCGCTCGATCTCGCACAGAAGACCGTCTACCTGTGTGGCGACATCTCCGGGATCAGCGGACGCCAATTGGGCGGTGCCGCGCGGGTTTTCGTCGTTCGGGAGCTGTCGCACGGTTTCCGCGAGGACGCCGGGGAGGCTTGGGAGTGCGTCGGGGTCGGGCGAGTTCCCGTCCGTGTCCACGGTGTCGGCGTGTACTACCGGCGCTTCTTCGCACTCGATGGGGATCACTTCGGGCGGATCAGTGCGGAGCACGAGTTCCAGTCCCTGACGGAGTCCACCAAACCCGGATCGGCTCATCGCAGCGGGATCTATCTGACGCCCGTCACGCAGGACGGTGACGAACTGCATTTCCGCCTGCTCCGGTGCTCCACGAACCTCTCGGGGCCGACCGAGGGCTTCCGCCCCACCGACACGGGCATCGTCGACGCTCTGAATCGCGAGGCCGCCGGCATCTTCCGGGGCCAGGCGCCGCTCAATCACGTCCTCGCGCAGATCTACCGCAACACCGCTGCCACGACTGAGCGCAAGCAGTCCAAGGCCAAGATCTCGTCCCACGCGGACAAGACCAAGGACATGCCCGCCAACGGCATCATGGCCTTCTGCACCTTCTACGAGGGGCTCGACAAGCTGCGGCCGCTGGGCGAAGACGGCTTCGACTACGGGGTGAGGGGTGTCAGCGGGCTGACCAGGCTTCAGTTCCGCGTGAAGGGGCCGGCTGAAGACCACGACGCGGTCGCGCTGCCCGCGCAGTTCACGGTGACGCTCTATCCCGGCTCCGTGTTCTTCATGCCGCTGTCCACCAACCGCCTGTACACGCATGAGATCAAGCCCTCGGCGCTGGACGCCGAGCTGCTTCCGACCCGACTGGGATACGTCGTGCGCTGTTCGAGCGCCGAAGCCGTTCACAAGGACGGGGAGACGTTCCTCAAGGGGGAGGGGGAGTTGGTGAAGTTGGGGCCGGCGACCGAGGAGGGCATGGACGAGCTGCGCGGGCTGTACGCCGAGGAGAACAGGAGCTCGTCGTTCATCGACTACGGCGACCGGTTCCGCTTCAGCATGAACGCGGGGGACTACCGTGCCCCGCGAATCTAGGATCTCGGAGGACGTCCGCACGGTCGATCTGTCGATCGAGGAGGATCTGTTCGCGGAGCTGTCCGCGTCGACTCGTTGGGAAGACGTGGGGAAGGGGCGGCGCGGAGCCGTCCTTGCCAGGGTCGACGAGGCGGGTGGTGTGCCTCTCGTGCGGACGACCACTCGGTACGGCAGCCCGGCGCAGCGCTTCCGGGCAGTGCACGAGCGGCTGGCGCAGCGGATCCAGGAACGTGCGGCGCTTCCGGTCGGCTTCAACAATGCTCTGATCGAGAGCTACACGAACGCCTACCGGAAGATGGGCGGCCACTCCGACCAAGCCCTCGATCTGGCCGGTGATTCGTTCATCGCCGTCTTCTCCTGCTACCGGCATCCCGAGGAGGGTTCGCAGAGGAAGCTGATCTTCGAGTCCAAGGGGACCGGTGGGGAGGAGTTCGAGATCCCCCTCGCCCACAACAGCGTGGTTGTTTTCTCCGTCGATGCGAATCGGCGGCTCAGGCACAAGATCGTCCTGGACGCGCCCGACGAGGCGCCGGACAACCAGTGGTTGGGCGTGACCTTCCGAACATCGAAGACCTTGGTGCAGTACCGGGACGGACACGCGTACCTCCCGGAGGGGGAGCGCCTGGTGCCGGCCGACGATGAGCAGCGGAGTGAGTTTTACGGGTTGCGACGGCGTGAGAACCAGGAGACGGACTTCGTCTACCCCGCGCTGGCGTACACCATCAGCGAGAGCGATCTGATCCCGCCCGTGTGAGCAACAGGGAGGTCGCCCCACGAGTCTCGCGGGGGCGGCTTCGAGCTTCAGAGGACACAGGCGGGTCCTCGGCCGTGACGTGAAGGCGGCCGTGTCATGCTGCTGTTCCTCCAGCACGCCACCCGGTGACAGACGCGGCCCGAAAACTCCCTGGACCGTCCGACCCGTCTCGGCCATGATCCTCACGTGGCCACCTACCTCGAGTCCGAGCGCCTGACCCTGCGCCCCTTCGCCGCCGCCGACGCGGACCTGCTGATCGAGCTGGACAGCGACCCGGCGGTGATGCGCTACCTGACCGGCGGCGCTCCAACCCCGCCGGAGGAGGTCCGCGACCTCGCCATCCCCAGCATCCTCGCCGGCTACGAGCGCTGGAATCATGACCTCGGCCTGTTCGCCGCGCACGAGAAGGACGGCGGCGCGTTCGTCGGCTGGTTCTGCCTGCGTCCGCGGCGCAGCGGCCCGCGTGAGGAGGCCGAACTCGGCTATCGCCTGCGCCAGGCGGCCTGGGGCCGGGGCTACGCCACCGAAGTCTCGCAGGCGCTGCTGGCGAAGGGGTTCGCCGAGCTCGGCATCCGCATGGTCTGGGCCGAGACGATGACCGTGAACCGCCCCTCGCGTAACGTCATGGAGAAGCTCGGGATGACGCTCGCGGAGAACATCCCCACGCCGGACAGCATGATGGCGGTCGAGGGTTCCGAGCACGGGGGTGTGCGGTACGAGATCACGAAGGAGCAGTGGGAGCGGCGGCAGGCGTAGGCGGCGCGAGGCGCGGCGCCCGTGGATGTGACGTCATCGGCCTGCGCGGCCTTGTCTCATCACGCCCTATCGGGCACATCCCGGCAGCATCTTGCCGAACTCGTTGCTGAGCTCGTCCCTGCCTGGGAGGCGCAGCAGGAGTCTGCGCTGCGGGAGCGGCGCGGCGGCGACCGCCGCCGCGAGGCTGGTGCCGGCCCGAAGCATCGTCTGGTGTTCGTCGACCGGGTGCCGGCCACGCTCGCGCACCTGCGACACGATCTTCCGCACTCGGCCCTGGCAGCGCTGTTAGGAGTGGACCGCTCCATGCTGTCCGCCGTGCCCGACCAGCCCGGCATCCGGCTGCGCACCATCGAGTACGTGAACGCCCGCCAGGCCTCGTGGCTGAAGCCGAGAGCCGGCCCGTGAGGGTCCTTGCTGTCGCGGACCGGGACGATGTCCGAGATGCCGTCGGCGAGTTCGACGCAGTTGCCGCTTTCGCCGCCGCTGTAGCTGCTCTTGCGCCACGTCAAGTCAGTGGACATGCGTGCCCTTCCGGGCAGGCTGATCTGGGAGGCCCCCGCGCGCTTCGCGGGGGCCTCCCCAAGGCAGAGGTTCAGAGGGTGGTCGGGAAGTCGCCGGCCTGGATGCCGGTGATGAACGCCCGCCAGGCCTCGGGGCTGAAGCCGAGAGCCGGCCCGTGAGGTTCCTTGCTGTCGCGGACCGGGACGCCTTCTGCGTAGCAGTCTGCGACCTCGACGCAGTTGTCGTTCGGGTTGCTGGCAGCTGCCTTCTTCCACTTCACGGGGAGTGCGGAGGCGATTGGGAAGTGGGTCACTTGAGCGCGTCTCTCTTCTGTGTGATGAGGTCGAGCGACTGATCGAGCGGCAGGGCGGTGGCCATGATCTCGTCGAACGCCGCGCGGTAGACATCGACATGCTCTGGATCTTCGACCCAATCGCTGCTGAGCATGCCGCTGAGCAGGACGAGGTCGAGATCGCGCTGCCGAAACTCCAGGAGGGTGAACGGCCCGGTCATTCCGGGGTGAGGGGGAGACAACGCCGGCATGATCTGGATCTTGATGTTGGGGAGGCGGCTGAACTGCAGCAACTTGTCCAACTGATCGGTCACGACGCCCGGAGCGGCATGCATGGTCAGGGCCGATTCATGGATGACGGCCCAGAGCTTGAGGGGGTTGTCGGAGCGGGTCAGGACGGATTGCCGGTTGATCCGGACCTCGACGCGTTCCTCAACGCTGGGCTTGTTTATCACGCCGCTGGCGATGATGGCGTGGGCATACTGGCGCGTCTGAAGTAGCCCAGGGATGTAGGCCGATTCGTAGGACTTGTGGCCGGTAGCGGTCTCTTCAAGGCGAATCAGATCCGTGTAGAGCGGGTTCAGCTGCTCGTAGCCCGCCATCCAGCCGGGCCGGCGCTTGTCGCGGAGGATCTCGACGAGGACTTCCTTGAGCTCCTCCTCGCACCCGTAGAAGTCGAGCAGCGCGCGGACGACGTCGGGCTTCAGCTGGACGCGGGCGTTCTCGTACCTGCTGAGCTTGACGAGGTTGATGCCCGGGACTTGGGCGGCAACTTCCTCTGCCGACAGGCTCTTGAGCTCGCGGAGCCTCCTCAGCTCGGCGGCGATGCGTCGGTACCGCACCGCTGGCACTGCTACTGCCATCTACCCAGCCCTCCAGAACGTCCAGGCACCAGTGTGCATGCGAGTGGTGACGGTTCGCCACCACCCTCATGAGCCTAGAGGCGGCACCTTGCGATGAGAGCTGAAAGTTTTCATATTTCGACGACATGCCTTGCGATGCGTAGTCGTGATGCTCCATGCTGTGAGTGACGAAGTGCTGGCATTGCGTGACATGGCCGGCGCTTTGACCCCCAAGTCATGTGTGCGGAAGGTGTCTTCGCCATGTCCATCCATGTGTCTTCCATCTGGCTGCCGCGCAGCCGTCGAGCGCCGGGCGAGGCGCGGCGGCGGCTCTCCTCGCTCCTCGCCGCCGCTCCCAGCGGTGGCCAGTTCCTCGAACCCGGGCTCCTCGCCGTCTCCGAGCTCGTGACCAACGCCGTCGTCCACGGGACGCCCACCGGCTACCTCATCTACCTCGCGCTCGACGTCTCCCCCTCTCGTCTCCGCATCGAGGTCCACGACGCCCGTGGCGACCGCGCGCCCGTCCTCTCCCCGCCCGGCCTCGACGACGAGGCCGGGCGGGGGCTCCAGCTCGTCAAATCCGTTACCGACAGGTGGGGTTGTTGCCCCCGCGATCCCATCGGGAAGATCGTCTGGTGCGAGGTCCTCGCCCGATGAGAGCCGACCACGTCATCACCGTCGAGATCACGGGCATTCACCGCCCGCCGGTCGCCTTCGACCTCACCGCCGCGAACCTCGCCTCCCTCTGGGACGCGATCCGCTTCCTCCCCATGCCCCGCGACCAGCACCACTTCCTGGAGCGCTACCTCCTCGGCCCCTGCGCCGAGCGCTCCCTCTCCACCTACCTCACCCTCCACTCCACCTTCTCGATCCCCCTCGGCGCCCACGAGCTCCGCATCCGCTGGGCTCCGGCCTGACGATCGCGAAGTCCGGCTCCGCCGACCGCAGGCAACGCCAACTGCCGGTCGCCCTGACCCTCGGGCAGGACGACCGGCAGTCACAGGTCATTCCGCTTCTGCGCGGCTGACGCGGCCGGAGCTACCCCTGGAGGCCGGCCGCCGTGCCGCGGATGGCGGGGAGCCTGGAGTAGAGGGCGTCACCGGGGCATTCGGTGGCGAAGCCGTCGCGGTGGCCCGAGATGGCGTCGAAGTCCACGACGGTGCCCTTGGGGTAGCGGCTGGCGTCGGATCCGGAGGTGAGCTGGTACGTCCCGTCGGCCGTCCGGCCGGTGAGGCCGAGCTTCCACGCGGAGATCTTTGCGAGGCCGTCCTGCAGCTCCTGCGGGGGATCGTCGGAGCTGTAGGTGCCGATGGCGGCGATACCGGAGGAGTTGGTGTTGAAGCCGAGGGTGTGGGCGCCGAAGACGGGCTGGTCGACGCCGCCGGCGCGGCCCTCGTAGATGGTCCCGCAGCGGTCGACCAGGAAGTTGTAGCCGATGTCCCGCCAGCCGTTGCTCTGCACGTGGTACTGGTAGATCGATCTGATCAACCGGGGTGCGTCGCTGCAGGCGTAGTCGGTGGCGGTCGCGGTGTGGTGGACGAAGGTCACCCGGACCGCGCCGGTGTACACGAAGCCCTGTTCGCGGATGGACTCGTCCGCGCCCCATCCCGCCCGGGTGACGATGCCGGGCCGCGGTGCGGCGGGGGCGGCGGGCCCGGCCGGGCGCTCGGGAAGGGTCCGGGCGTCGACGGGGGCCGCGCCCTGGCCGGGGTCTACCAGCTCGACCCGTAGCCCGCGCGGGAGACCGGCCGGACCGGGGCGCACGTCGACCGCGACGCCGTCGCTGCGGCCGGCCCACAAGGGGGCGGTGGCACCGTGCGGGGCGGTGTCGGGGCCGTCTACTGCATCGGTCTCCAGCGTGTGCCAGTCGCTCCAGCGGCCGGTGACGGCGTCGCGGGTGCGGACCCGCACGGACCCCCCGGCGAGGGCAGCGGGGGAGCCGTCCCAGACCACGCCGAGGAGTTCGAACGCGCGGGTGGCGCGGGGTATGACTCTTCCGCCGGGAGTGAGGGCCACCGAGGTGACCGAGCCGCCTCCGGCGGAGGTGCGCGGCATAGGTGCAACCGGGCTGTCCGCGGCGGCGACCGAGGGATGGACGAGCAGGGCGGCGGTGCAGCAGGCAAGGGCCGCCGCCGGGAGTGAGATCCTCATGGAAGGGATGCTCACCGCAAACCACGATCCCTGCATGTCGCCGAAGGCGGTCGCGCCGTCACGGGGTGTCGTCGGGGCGCGGGTGTGGCTGTGGAGCAGCGGCGTGGACGGTAGGCCGGCCCACGCGGGCGGCATTCGCCCGTACTCGGTAATTCATTGGGCCAGGCCGGTTAACTCGCGGCGCCGCGCGCCGCAGCCCGGTGGTACAGGCGCGTATTCAGAAGATCCGTTTTGCGGATCATCCAGGAGCGCCATGCGTACTCGAATCACCACCCTGGTCCTGTCGGGCCTGACGTCGGCCGCCCTCGTGTGGGGCGCCGGCGGGGTGGCCCATGCCTCGCCCATCAGCGACCACAGTGTGGCCTTTGACTCGCCGCAGGCCCAGGGCGAATGGGTCGACAGCCTTCTGCGGCTCGCCCAGGAGGACGGTGTCTCGCTCGGCGGCGACTGGGCCTCCGCCGGCCGCAGCGATCTCCCGTCGACGCAGGCCGCCCGCCCGGCCCACCGGACCGACGGCGGCAGCGAGCCCGAGGGGCTCTCGGTCGATGGCCAGGAGTCGGGTGTGGTGCCGCTGGACGGTGCCCTCCGGCCCGGCGACCAGGACCGGCCGATGGAGCAGGCGCCGGAATCGGTGCTTCCCGAGGGTGCTTGGGCCAACGGCGGCGAGCACTGCGACCAGATGCCCGGCCACGAGTCGCACGGCCACATCCCCGGACAAGGCCCCGGCGAGTGCATCTGCCTGCCCGCTGTTCCCGGCGCCCCCGCCGGGCACGGCCAGCCCCACGGCGAGCACGGGGAGCACGGCGAGCATGGGGAGCACGGCGAGCACGGCCAACATGGCGAGCACGGCGAGCACGGCGAACATGGGGAGCACGGCGAGCACGGCGAACATGGGGAGCACGGCGAGCACGGCGAACATGGGGAGCACGGGGACCACGGCGAGCACGGGGACCACGGCGGCTCGGAGCAGGGCCAGGGTCAGAACGACCAGCAGAACCAGAACCAGGGCCAAGGTCAGGACCAGAACCAGGGTCAGGACCAGAACCAGAACCAGAACACCCAGCAGGACCAGAACACCCAGCAGGACCAGAACCAGGGTCAGGACCAGCACGTCGACGTGACCGTCATCGTGCAGAACACCGTGGCCAACAACCTGAACAACAGCGCCAACAACAGCGCCACCAGCAACTCGAACAACTCCGCGCAGAACAGCGCCCAGAACACGGCCCTCAACAACCAGTCGGCCTCGCAGGCCAACAACCTCTCCAACCAGCAGAGCCAGACCAACCAGCAGTCCGCGTACAACCTGAACAAGATCAAGTTGATTGCGGAGGAGCTGGCGGTGCGGCCGCCGCACAAGCCGGCCCACCACGGCGGGCACGGGCACGAGGTGGTGCCCGGCCACCACGGAGGGGGCGAGGAGCACCTCGCCGGACACCACCACGGCGAGCTGGCCCATACGGGCGCTCCGGAGATGCCGGTCCTCCTCGGGCTCTCCGCCGCGTTCCTCGCGGCCGGCGCGGCCGCCATGCGGCTCAGCCGACGGCGCACCTGATCGAACCCGTTGCGCGGGAGCGTGCGTAGGGTTCGAGGGCATTCGTGAACCGGCCTCCACCAGGCAGTCGTCCTGGTGGAGGCCGGTTCCGTGGGTCACTGATCCGGCAATTCCCCCGATCCGGAATCTCCGTGCCACTTCCCCGGAGAAGGGAGTGGGGAGAAGAATCGAACCCGCGTCCTATGGCTGGCCGCACCGGGGGCCTGTATTTCTCTCGACATGGCAGCCACAGGGTCCGGTGGGCCGGTCCGGAATGGTCAGGGTGCGCTAGCCTGTGCCAATATCTCCGACCCGATGGGATTTTACCGATGACCGTCGAGGAATCCTGGTTGACCGGTTCCACGGAGTTGCCCTGCGGAACGGCCGCGAACCGGTGCCAGTACAAGAACCTCCCCTTGCGCGATCTTCCCCCGCTCGGTGTCGTGCGCCGCGCCCGGATCGCACGTGAAGGCCTGCGGGAGCGCCACAGTGGTGTTCCGGCACTCGGCCGGCCCTCCCGCTTCTCCGCGGGGGACTGGGTCCGGGTCAAGGACGAGGCGGCGGTGCGTGCCACCCTCGATGCCAAGGACCGCCACCGCGGCCTGTGGTTCACCCTCAGCCAGTGGTCGTTCTGCGGAGGTGTCTACCGGGTCGAGCGCATCGTGCGGCGCATGGTCGACGACCACTACCGCATGCGACGCCTGTCGGGCACCGTCGCCCTGGCCGGTGCCACCTGTCACGGAGCCGACGGCACGCAGGGCTGCGGACTGGACTGCGCTCTGCTGTTCCGCGACGAGTGGCTGGAGCCGGCGCCCGCGCCGGTCCCCGTCTCCCGGCCGGCCGTCCGGTGGGCGACCGTCCGCAGCCTCGCGGAGATCAGCGCCACCCTCGGGCCCGACGGACGCCTGAACGGCGTGCCGTTCCAGCCGGGCATGGAACGTCACGCCGGCACCCGGCACGGGGCCTCCGAACTCCGCCACCGGTCGCTCGCCTGGTGGCAACAGCCCGCCGCGGGGCGCTGGTTCATCCTTCACGGGCTGCGCTGCGGCGGCGAGCCGCTCATCACAGGGTGCGACCGCCAGTGCGCCCTGCTCTGGCACGAGTCCTGGCTGCGACTGGAACCCGTCGCCGTCGCCCCGTGACCGGTCGGCCGTCACCCTCCGCGGCGCCCGGCGGACCTCCGTCGGCCGTCATCGCCGCCAGCGGTCGCGCACCAGCTTCGCGGTCATGCGCAGCGGCCCGTCCCGGTCGCCGACGTAGCAGCGAGGAAGCGCGTACACCCCGCTGTGGGCACCGGGGCTGACCGCGCACCCGTAGTCGTAGCCGGCCTGGGCCACCGCCTCCACGGCAGCGGCGTCGAGCGAACCGTAGGGGTAGCAGAACCCTTCGACCGCCCGGCCCGTGAGGTCCTCCAGTGCGTGGCGGCTGCCAGCGACCTGGGCCGCCAGGTCCCGCGCGTCCAGGCCGGCCAGCCGCCGGTGCGTCAGCCCGTGCGAGCCGATCTCCAGCCCGGCGGCGGCGACTTCGTCGACCTGGTGCGCCGTCATCAGCGGCTTGCGCGGGCCCTTCCGGTCCCAGTCGTTGTATCCGCCGACGCGGTCGGCCACCACGTACACCGTCGCGGTGAAGCCGTGCTCCGCCAGCGCGGGCATGGCCTCCTCGGCGAAGTCGCGGTACCCGTCGTCGAAGCTCAGCCCGACCATCCCCCCGGCGGTGCCGTTCCGATGACAGCGCAGCAGGGTGCCGACCGCCACCCCGCGCAGTCCTCGGGAAGCCAGCCAGCGGAGCTGACGGCGAAACCGCGCAGGTTCGACGGTGATCAGATAGGGATCCTCACTTGCGGCCGCCACGGAGTGGTACATCAACGTCCACGGGAAACGCCCCGCGACTCCACCGGTCGCCTGTTCCGGGGTGTTGCGTGATGTGATGATTCGCACGGTCTGCTCCAGCTTTCGGCGGAACCGCCTGTGGGGGTGGAGTTCAAGGAAACCGAATTCTGGCAGCGCCCGAACCGCCTTCCATTCGCGCCAGGCCATTCCGGGTCTTTTCACCCGAATGCCGGAGCGGCAACAGTTCGAGCACCGCCCGGAGCCCTGGGGCCGTCCCACAACCGACGGGCCGCCGCGACACGTGCGCGAGAAGTCGGCGGGGTCGACTTCCTAAGCGCCCGGGGTGGTCAGGTGGTGGCGTGCGGCGGTGAGGATCTCCTCGGACAGCTCGGCGTCGTCGCTCGCGCGGGCGAGGAGGATCGCGCCCACGAGGGTGGACAGGTCGGCGAGTGCGGTCTCGCGCCCGTCGCCGTCCAGCCGTTGCAGGCCGTCGACGAGGTCGCGCAGGCCGGCCGTGAACGCCGTGCGGACCGCGCTGCCGGGCTCGGCCCTCGCCGCCTCGGCGCCCAGGGTCGCGGCCGGGCAGCCGCCGCCCGGGTTATCGACTACGACCCGGAAATCGGAGCGGCAGCAGCCACGGCCATCAGGGCAGCGGGGTACTCCCCGCGGCTGATCATCGCTGACGGGCTGCTCGGCGACCCGGACGGCGGAGAGTACGACCGGCTCATCGCCACCTGTGCGGTCCGGTACGTCCCGCCCCCGTGGTTGCACCAAGTGAAGCCCGGCGGCGCCATCCTGGTCACCCTGTCCGGCTGGTCCTTCGGTTTCGGGCTCGCCCGGCTGGTCGTCACGCGCCCCGGCGAGGCCACCGGCCGCTTCCTGCCCGGCTACACCAGCTTCATGATCGCCCGACCGCACGACCGGCCGCACCGCCAGAGCCTCTCGCTGCTCCTCGGGGACGAACGCCGGACCCGGATCGACCCCGAGATGATCGGCACGTGGACCGGCGCTTGGGTCGCCCAGCTCGCGGCTCCCTCGGCCGAACGGATGGGGGTCGGCGGGCAACAGATCCTTTCCGACGTGGCCACCGGATCACAGGCCCGGACCATGCCCACCCCGGACGGCGGCTGGACCGTCGGGCAGCGCGGCCCGCTCCGCCTCTGGGACCAAGTGGAGAGCGCGATCGAGGCGTGGCAGAAGTAGGGCGAGCCTCACCAGGAAGGCTTCGGGATCACCGTCTCGGGGTCGGGACAGCGGGTGTGGATCGGGACGGAGGACGGTCCGGGTTGGGATCTGCCGATCTGAAGTTCGTTGCCCGGCGTCGAGGGGCGGTGAGAGCATCGAGGTCCATTTGACCTATTCGCTGAGATCTGCAGTTGGCTGGTACCGCTGGTGACTTCGCCATGTCCGTCAACATCTCCTCCATCCGGCTGCCGCGCAGCCGGCGGGCGCCGGGCGAGGCGCGGCGGCGGCTCTCCTCGCTGCTCGCCGGCGTCCCGAACAGCAGCTGCTTCCTCGAGCCCGGGCTCCTCGCCGTCTCCGAGCTCGTGACCAACGCCGTCCTCCACGGCACGCCCACCGGGTACCTCATCTACCTCGCGCTCGACGTCTCCCCCTCCCGTCTCCGCATCGAGGTCCACGACGCCCGGGGTGACCGCGAGCCCGTCCCCTCCCTGCCCAGCCTCGACGAGGAGGCCGGGCGGGGGCTCCAGCTCGTCAAATCCGTCACTGACACGTGGGGTTGCTGCCCCCGCGACCCCATCGGGAAGATCGTCTGGTGCGAGGTCCTCGCCCGATGAGAGCCGACCACGTCATCACCGTCGAGATCACGGGTATCCACCGCCCGCCGGTCGCCTCCGACCTCACCGCCGCGAACCTCGCCTCCCTCTGGGACGCGATCCGCTTCCTCCCCATGCCCCGCGACCAGCACCACTTCCTGGAGCGCTACCTCCTCGGCCCCTGCGCCGAGCGCTCCCTCTCCGCCTACCTCACCACCCACCCCACCTTTTCGATCCCCCTCGGCGCCCACGAGCTCCGCATCCGGTGGGTCAACGACTGTCGTTGATCTTTTGTCGACGCCGGGCTGGTCTACTGCCGCCACCGGTCCGTGGCCCTCCCGGCCCGACAACGTGAAAGGCATTTCCTCATGTCCAAAACCCTGTGGCGGCGCGCGGTCGGCGCCGTCGCCCTCATGAGTGCGCTCGCGGCGACCATGGTCCAGATGACGCCCGCGTCCGGCGACGACGCGCCGCCGCCGACCCGGGTGTCCCGTTCGGGGCCGGGGACGATCTCGGAGCGGTCGGGTAACAAGCCGTCGGTGAACGTCGAGTACGAGATCACGAATGTCTCCGTCGGACAGGCCTCGGTGGGTGACGGAACGTTCGCCGTGCGTGGGATCACCGTGAACTGGTCGGGACCTGCCGACAACGACCCGAACGGCGCGTCGGACTGGATCGCGATCTACGAGGGTGATCTACCCGCGGACGCCGACCTGGGGAAGTACAAAGTCTGGGACTGGGCCTGCCCGCGCAGCGGTTCCTGCGATTCGATGGGGTCGACGTTCGTCACCGACACCAGCGGAATGGGCCGGCACGACCTCGACCTGCAGAAGGGCAAGAAGTACACCATCGCGTACTTCACCTGGAAGTGGAATGTCCGTGCGACCTATGAGTACTGGGCATGAGGCGCCCGCTGCGCGCGCTTGCCGCGCTGCTCACCCTCGCCCTGTTCGCCGTGGTGACGCCGACGGAGGCCGTCGCCGTCGCTCCGAATGCCGATCAAGCGTACGCCGCGCGGTACTTCACGCGGACCGGAGTGGTTCGTACGGCGTTCCAGGCGCTCGCGGGCGCGGCCCGGGTGGCCGTCGACGGGATGGGAGCGAGCGGGAGCAACGTTCACTACACCCACCCGGGGACGACTCTGCCCACCACGCCCGGGTACTTGGCTTTTGGGGTAGGTGACTTGGGGACCGACGGCAAGGTCGCCGAGAACGCGGTTCAGTTGATCCTCAAGCAGAGGAACACGTTCATTGATGCCTTCTACGTCACTGCCACGAAGACGGCCTACGTCTTCTCGGGTGAGGCGCTAACCACTGACGCCATCAGGAACGTCCTTGGGCTGGCGAGGGACGTCGTTGTGGAGCGGAAAGTGCTGTCGTTCGACGCCAGTTACGGCGGTATGGGGCGTGATTCCCTCAACATTGACGTCGGTGTCCATTCGCTGCAGGCTGCGGTCGACGCCCTTCTGAACGCGGCGTCCCTACGAAGCCTCGACGAGCTCAAGGGTGCTCTGGCCACCCTGGTCGTGGCGTTCCCGGAATCGATCCGTAACCGCTTGGTCCGGGAGAACATCAGGAGCGCGATGTGGTCGGGGAACGTCTGGCGAGCGGCGCGAATGTTCACCGAGATCAAGGACTGGGACAAGATCTCTCGTGCGATCCGGGACCGGAAGAGCTATCTGGGCTATTCTGCGGTCGCCATGGCCGCGATGGTGACCGTGCTGAACTCCATCAACAACCGAACCGTGCAAGCCCGCAACGGCCCCACCGCCCCGCCCGACCCCGACGCCGCCGACCACTGGGCCCCCAACCCCGGTGGTGACCAGTCGAGTTGCCGCCCCGACGGCATGACCCCGACCGCGGGCGTCTCGGCCCCGTACTGCACCGCGTACGACGACCAGGGCCGCGAGCGCATGGGTGCCGCCCACCCCCGTCGCGTCGTCGGCTACCAAAGCAGCTGGCGCACCGGGCAGAACGGGCAGGACATGTACCTCCCGAACAGCATTCCGTGGGGCCAGGTCACCCACGTCAACTACGCCTTCGCCTGGATCGACGGAAACCGCATCTCCGTCGGGAACCCCGCCGACGCGAGCAACCCGAACGTCGGCATGACGTGGCCGGGCGTGCCGGGCGCGGAGATGGACGAGTCGCTCCCGTACCGAGGCGAGCTCAACCTCCTCACCCGCTACAAGCGGCAGCACCCGCGCGTCAAGACCCTGATCTCCGTGGGCGGTTGGGCGCAGTCCAGCGGCTTCTACGCCCTCACCGTCAACGGCGACGGCAGCGTCGCCCAGGACCGGATCGACACCTTCGCCGACTCCGTCGTGGACTTCCTGCGCCAGTACTCCTTCGACGGCGTGGACATCGACTACGAGTACCCGACCGCCCTCCCGCAGGCCGGCAACCCGAGCGACCGTCCGGTGTCGGACAGCCGCCGCCCGGGCCTGTCGGCGGGCTACACGGCGCTGATGAAGACGATCCGCGAGAAGCTCGACCGCGCGGCGACGGCCGACGGCCGGTACTACCTCCTGACGACGGCCGGCTCCGGCTCCGGCTACATGGTGCGCGGCATGGAGAACTTCGCCGCCCTCCAGTACCTGGACTTCGCGAACGTCATGTCCTACGACCTGCACGGCAGCTGGAACAACAACGTCGGCCCGAACGCGCCGCTGTACGACGACGGCCGGGACAGCGAGCTGGCCGCGGCCGGCATCTACGACACGGCGAAGAACCCCGAGTACCGTGCGGAGGGCTACTTCAACACGGACTGGGCGTACCACTACTACCGCGGCGCCCTGCAAGCCGGGCGGATCAACCTCGGCGTGCCGTACTACACCCGCGGCTGGAGCGGAGTGACCGGCGGAGTCGGCAACGGCCTGTGGGGCACGGCGTCGATGCCCGACCAGACGAAGTGCCCCGCCGGCACCGGTCAGCAAGGAGGGACCTCGCCCTGCGGCGCGGGCGCGACGGGCGTCGACAACCTGTGGCACGACACCAACCCGGACGGCAGCGAGCTCGGCGCGGGGTCGAACCCGATGTGGCACGCCAAGAACCTCGAACGCGGCATCACGCCCTCCTACCTGCCCGCCTACGGCCTCGGCGGCCAGAGCGTCTCCACCGGCTACACCCGGCAGTGGGACGACACCCTCAAGTCCTCGTGGCTGTGGAACGACACCACGAAGACGTTCATCTCCACCGAGGACGAGCAGGGCGTGGGCGCCGTCGCCGACTACGTGTCCGCCAAGGGCGCGGGCGGCGTGATGATCTGGGAGCTGGCGGGCGACTACGCCTGCCCCGCCCAGGGCGAGTGCGGGACGGGCTACACCATGACCAGCCTGCTCGACTCGAAGCTGCGCGGCCAGGGTGCCTACGGCAACTCCCGGGCGGCCGGTTCGAGCGTGACGCTGCCCTCCCAGGTGGCCGACGTGAAGGCCGAGCTGGTCGCCTTCCCGACGGCCGTCAAGGACCTGTGGCCGCTCCAGCCGACCCTGCGGATCACCAACAACAGCGGTGTGACGCTGCGCGGCGACGCGCAGATCGCCTTCGACATCCCGACCTCCGCGCCCGCGCTGGTCAAGGACGGCAACTGGAAGGAGATCAAGAACGTCGCGCCCGGGCACACCGGCAGCAACGTCGGCGGCCTGAAGGGCGACTTCCACCGCGTCACGATCCGTCTCGGCGCGTGCGAGGATCTGCCGAGCGGCGCGTCCAGGGATATCCCGCTGAAGTACTACCTGCCGATCACCGGACCGGTCGACTTCACCCTCACCCAGGGCGGCCAGACCTACGGCCTGACCAGTGACAACCGGCGGGGCGTCGGCACGGTGGCCCCGGCCGCCGCGGCCGGGACCTGCGTGCTGCCCGTGCCGGACCCGCCGCAGAGCGGGCCGATGTTCGCCGGGAAGCCGAGCGTCGCCCTGAGCGCCGGAAACAGCTACCGGATCCAGTCCGCCGCCGCCAACGGCGCGCTGCTGACCGGCTCCAACGCGGGCACGGCCGAGACCTGGCCGTTCGCCGACGACGGCCACGCCTGGGACTGGACGGCGGCGAGCGTCGACGACCGGAGCGGTTGGCTCCTGCTGCGGGCCAACTCCGACAACGCCGCCCTCGACCTGGACCCGGCGACCTGGAAGGTGTACGCGAGGGGCGTCAACGGTGGCTCCAGCCAGCGCTGGTGGGTCGCGCCGGGACCGGACGGCACTGGCACGGTGTACCTGCACAACCAGCAGGGCACGCACTGCCTGACGTACGAGGGCGCCATGGCCCAGCCGCTCGTCGCCGGCTGCGACACCGGCAACACCAACCAGCTGTGGTACCTCAACGACAGCCCCCGGGCACCCCGTGCCAAGGACTGGGACGCCAGCGCCGTCTACACGCCCGACCAGGCCGCGTCCGACCGGACGGTGTTCTTCAATGGGCACAACTGGCTCGCCCAGTGGTGGACCCAGCACGTCGCGCCCGGCACCAGCGACACGCCGGGCAAGGACTCCTACCCGTGGAAGGATCTCGGCCTCGCCCAGGGCCCTGACGCGGTTCTGGCCGCCGGGGAGACCCTCTACCGCGGCGAGTCCATCACCGCGCCGGGCGGGTACCGGCTGGCCATGCAGACCGACGGCAACCTGGTGATGTACGCCCCGGGCGGAGGCGTGGCCCAGACCTGGGACACGGTCGGCCGCGGCGACCACCTCGCCATGCAGACCGACGGCAACCTCGTGCTCTACGGCACGGGCGGGGCCATGCTCTGGACGACCTCCACCAGCGGCAGCCCCGGTGCGTACCTGAAGATCCAGGACGACGGCAACCTCGTTGTCTACCAGGGGGTCCAGGTGAAGTGGCACCGGTGGTGAGCTAGCTGTGACACGTCGTGCGCCGGACCGGGGTTCGCCCTGGTCCGGCGCACGACGCTTGGGTGCGACGATCGCGGGAATTTGGATGTGGCGGGCGGCCGAGGGCGGCCTAGGCCGTGCGCGAGAAGTCGGCGGGGCCGACTTCCTATGCGCCCGGGGTGGTCAGGTGGTGGCGTGCGGCGGTGAGGATCTCCTCGGACAGCTCGGCATCGTCGCTCGCGCGGGCGAGGAGGATCGCGCCCACCAGGGTGGACAGGTCGGCGAGTGCGGTCTCGCGCCCGTCGCCGTCCAGCCGTTGCAGGCCGTCGACGAGGTCGCGCAGGCCGGCCGTGAACGCCGTGCGGACCGCGCTGCCGGGCTCGGCCCTCGCCGCCTCGGCGCCGAGGGTCGCGGCCGGGCAGCCGCCGCCCGGGTTGTCGCGGTGGACCGTCGACAGGTAGCGCGACACGAACTCGGTGCGCGGGGACGGGCCCTCCTCGGGGCCCTCTGCGGGGCCCTCCCCGGTGAGCCGGTCCATGGCCTCGCGCCGTTCGCCGAACGCGGCCCGGAGGGCCTGGGCGACGAGGTCGTCCTTCGACGAGAAGTGGCGGTAGAAGCCGCCGTGCGTCAGCCCGGCGGCGGCCATCGCCTCCGGGACGCTGACCTGGCCCGCGCCCTTCTCCCGGATCAGCCGGGACGTCTCGTCGATCACCTGCTGCCGGTGCTGCTGCGCCTCGGCTCGTGACACTCGGGGCATGTCGGCGGTCCCTTCTTCCTCCGGGGGGCTGGGGAAGATCCTACTTCCGCGGCCACTTAGATGATGGTAATAATCTAAACCTGATCCGAGAGCGAAGTGAAGCGAGGAGAAGGCACATGACCGTCATCGAAGGCTCCGTCGCGCTGGTCACCGGAGGCCGGCGCGGCATCGGCAAGGCGCTCGTCGAGGAACTCCTGCGGCGCGGGGCGGCGAAGGTCTACGCCACCGCACGCAAGCCCGCCCCCACCCCCGCCGGCGACGCGCGGATCGAGGTCCTCCCGCTGGACGTCACCGACGGTGCCTCCGTCGCCGCCCTCGCGGCGCACGCCCGCGACGTCGACCTCGTCTTCAACAACGCCGGCGTCCTGCACCCGTCGCCGCTCCTCACGGCCGACCTGGACCTCGTGCGGGACACGTTCGAGACCAACGTGATCGGCCCGCTGCGCATCGCCCAGGCCTTCGCGCCCGTGCTCGCCGCGCGCGGCGGGGGAGCCGTCGTCGACCTGCACTCGCTCCTGTCGTGGGGAGCCGGCGCAGGGGCGTACGGCGCGTCCAAGGCCGCGTTGTGGTCGCTGACGAACTCGCTGCGCCTCGAACTCGCCGCGCAGGGCACTCAAGTCGT
Organism: Kitasatospora sp. NPDC059722; assembly: GCF_042733235.1. Lineage (NCBI taxonomy): Bacteria > Bacillati > Actinomycetota > Actinomycetes > Kitasatosporales > Streptomycetaceae > Kitasatospora > Kitasatospora sp. NPDC059722. The sequence goes on along the minus strand of NZ_JBHWGD010000058.1, from coordinate 25,020 downwards.
CGGCGTACACCTGGGGTTCGCGGACACCGAGATGGTCGCCGCCATCCCCGTGGAGAAGATCGCGGCGGCCGACGTCGCCCGGATCGTCCTCGACGGCGTCGAGCGCGGGGACAGCGAGGTGCTCGTCGACGACGCGACCCGCGCGATCAAGGCCGCGCTGTCCGGGCCGGTGGAGGGTCTCGCCGTCCTCGGCCGCAACTGAACGCCCGGCCGCAACCGACCACACGTCATATCCGCACAGGAGGAAGAGCCATGCCGCTCTGGCACGTGTACCACCCGCCCGGCACCTACACCCCGCAGCAGAAGAAGCAGCTCGCGGACGACATCACCGGCTTCTACACCGGCTTCGGGCTGCCGCCGTTCTACGTGATGACGCTCTTCCACGAGGTCGCGGCGGACTCGTTCTACGTGGGCGGCGAGCCCGCCCCGGACGCCGTGCGCATCGTCGTCGAGCACATCGCGCGGCACATGGACGACCCGGACCAGCGCCGGCGGACCAGGGAGAGGCTTTCCGCGCTGCTCGCGCCCCACACCAAGGACCGCGGGCTGTACTGCGAGTTCCACATCGACGAGACGCCGCGCGACCTCTGGATGATCGACGGCTTCGCGCCGCCGCCGACCGGGAGCGAGGCCGAGGAGCGCTGGGTGAAGGAGAACCGGCCGAGCGCGTACTGATCCCCCAAGGGCGGTCCGCGGTGAACACGTCGGGAGCGCCACCGCAGAGGCGTTCGCCGGCTACCCCGACGGCACCGACTGCGAGCCTCCGCGCGGCGGCCACTGACGGTCACCGCCGCCCGGCGGGGGCGCCCTTGGTCCGTACCGGCCGAACGGTCGGTCATCGCGGAGGGCCAACAGGCCGCCCCCGCCTCGGCGTTCGCCGCCGGTCAAGGTCCGCACCCCGGGGAAAGGGAGCCCCGGGGCGCGGTCAACGGAGCGTCAAGTTCGCGCGGACGACCTTGTTGGCGTGCCCGCGGCCACCTACCGTCATCACGCCGAGTCGCCGGTCCCGCTCCACGAGCCGCCCGACCCGTCGTTCCAGGACGCAGTGCCCCAGGTTCACCCCAGAACGTAGGAGGCCCTCCCTTTGCGTACCCGTAGAAGACTCTCCCTGCTCCTCGGCCCCGCCCTGCTCGGGCTCTCCCTCCTCTCCCCGTTCTCCTCCTCGGCAGCGACCGCCCCCGCCCTCCCACAGGGCACCCAGACCGACGCCGCCTACGCCGCGAGCCAGGCCGCCTCCCACGTGACGAACGTCCTGGCCACCGCCCAGCAGACCAGCTGCTACCGCCCCGAAGTGCCCTACACCGTGAACAGCGGCCCCGCCGGGGCCTACAGCGGCATGACGCCCTGCCCGGCCTCGGGTGCCACCACCGGCGAGGACACCGGAGCCGCCGGGCCGTACGCGACGCAGGCGGGCAGCAACCCGGGCTACCCGGCCGCGACGCCGATGCTCGTCAAGGGCCACTCGGAGTCGGACCTGCGCGTCGACCCGACCGACCCCAGCCACCTCATCGGCGCGTCCAAGTGGGTCGTGAGCGCCGAGGGCTACAACCACCTGCTGGGCTTCTTCGAGTCCCACGACGGCGGACGCACCTGGCCGGTCCAGGGCCACATCCCCGGCTACGAGGGCTGGACCGACAACACCGACCCCGTCGGCGCCTTCGACACGTGGGGCAACTACTACTCCCTGCTCCTGCCCTACCAGTTCGTCTATGACCCCAACGGCACCCACGACTTCATCCCCGGCACCTCCCAGGAGGCCAACCCGGCCGTCCCGTCGCAGGCCATCTCCCTCTCCGCGCGCCCGCACGGCGCGACCACCGCCACCCAGTGGATCACCACCCACAACGGCCGCCCGGACTACGTCGCGACCTACGACAGCATCGGCAACGGCCCCGACAAGCAGTGGATCGCCGTCGACACCAACCCCGACAGCGCCCACCGGAACCGCATCTACGCGATGTGGGTGGACTTCCACAGCAAGACCCCCGTCCCGTACGTCGCCTACGCCGACGCCCGCCCGGACGGCACGCACACCGACTGGTCCGCCCCGCAGGCGCTCCCCGAGCCGCCGTCCACCCCGCAGGGCGCCACCTACCTGCTGCCGCACGTCGCCCCCGACGGCACGGTGTACACGACGCTCACCAACTCCGACCCGGCGCACAAGTTCTGCTGCACCACGATCTTCCTCGACGCCTCGCACGACGGCGGACGGAGCTGGTCCACCGTCTCGACCGTGCAGGGCAACATCACGCCGCCGCCCGGCTCGTACGCCAACACCACCTTCCGCGACGGCATCGAGGACACCTTCACCCTCGGCACGCAGCCGGTGAACGGCCACTACCCGCTCTACTCGGCGTACGAGGACTACGGCACGGGCGTCGTCAACGTCCTGCTCACCGCCTCCTACGACGACGGCGCGACCTGGTCGGCCCCGGTCCGGGTCAACGACAACGCCGCGCCCGTCGACGAGTTCCAGCCCAACCTGACGACGGGCCCCGACGGCACCGTCAGCGTCGCCTTCTACGACCGCCGCCTCCCCTGCCCGGCGGCAGGCACCCCCGAGGCGACGGCCGCCGGGCTGGCGCTGGACACCGCCAACGCCAAGAGCCCCGGCGTCGCGCCCTACGGCGCCGCCAACTACTGCGTCAACACGAGCATCCAGTTCTACGACCCGGCCCTCGGCCCGATCGGCCACAACACCCGCCTGAGCGCCCACACCTTCGACCCGCAGCTCGACTCCCCGGTCGAGGGCTCGTCGACGTTCATCGGCGACTACTTCGGCAACACCATCGCCGGGAGCGCCGTCTCCGGCACCACCGACTACACCACCTCCGTCAGCACCTACGACGACGGCACCAACCCGGACCACCTCCAGCAGCAGCTGGTGACCTCGATCCCGGTGCCGCACAAGTAGGCCGGTACGCCGCCCTGGGGGTGTAGCCAGCTACACCCCCAGGACTGAACCCCCGGCCATTGAGCCGCGTCCGCCCCGGCCGGTTGACTTGGATCATGAACGCCACGCACTTCGCCGTCGAACTCCGAGCGGTCCACCGCACCTACCGCCGCGGGCCCGAACCGGTCGTCGGCCTGGACGAGGTGAGTGTGGGCTTCCCGTTCGGCACCTTCACCGCCGTCATGGGCCCGTCCGGTTCCGGCAAGTCGACCCTGCTGCGGTCGGCCGCCGGCCTGGAGCCGATCGACGGGGGCGAGGTGCGGGTCGACGGCACCGTCCTCAGCGGCCTGCGGGACAACGAGCTGACGGTGCTGCGCCGGGAGCGGATCGGCTTCGTCTTCCAGTCCTTCAACCTGCTCCCCGCCCTCACCGCGGCCCAGAACGTGGCGCTCCCCGCCAAGCTGGCCGGGCGGCGCCCCGCGGCCGCCGAGGTGAGCGCCGCCCTGGCCGCCGTCGGCCTCGCGGACCGCGCCGGACACCGGCCGGGCGAACTCTCCGGCGGGCAGCAGCAGCGCGTGGCCATCGCCCGGGCCCTGATCACCCGCCCCGCCGTCCTGCTGGCCGACGAACCCACCGGTGCGCTCGACACCAAGAGCGGCCGCGAGGTCCTCGCGCTGCTGCGCACCATGGCGGACGCCCCGGGCCGGGCCGTCGTCATGGTGACCCACGACCCGGTCGCCGCCGCCCACGCCGACCGCGTCGTCTTCCTGCGCGACGGCCGCCTGGCGGGCTCGCTGGAGCAGCCCACCGCCGAGCAGGTCGCCGCCCGGATGACCGCCCTGGAGGCCGTGGCATGCTGAGCCTCGCCATCGCCACCGTCCGCCTGCGCTGGGCCTCGTTCGTCGGCAGCTTCGTCGCGCTGGCCTGCGGCGTCGCCCTGATCGCCACGTCGATCCTGGTCATCGCCGCCACCGCCGGCGTCCCCGAGCAGGCCCGCCAGCGCTACTCGCAGGCCCCAGTCCTGGTGACCGCCGCCCGGAGCGTGGACTTCACGAGCGTCCACGGCGACACCCAGCCGACGCCCGTCCCCCTCCAGCCGGGCCTCCCGGCCGCCGTGATCGCCGCCGTCGCCGGGACCGGACGGACCGTCCAGGACCACACCTGCTACGCCCAGCTGGCCGACGGCCCGCGCGACCAGGTCGGACGCGCCTGGTCTTCGGCGGCCCTCGGGGGCTACCGGCTGACCGCCGGCGCGGTGCCGGCCGCCGACGACCAGGTCGTCATCGGCGGGGGCCGCCCCGAGCAGCTCGGGCAGCCCGTGCGGTTCGCCACCGCCGACGGCCCGCACAGCGCCACCGTCTCCGGCATCACCGAGGCGGAGCCCTTCGAGCACGCCGTCTTCTTCACCGACGCCCAGGCCGCCCGGTACTGCCCGGCCGTCGGCGTGCTGGCCGCCTTCGGCGACGCCGACGCCGTCCGCGCGGCCGTGGCCGCCACCGGCGGCGCGAGCGTCGCCCAGGTGCTCACCGGCGCCGACCGCCGCCTGGCCGATCCGCACTACGCCGAGGTCAGCAGCCGGCTGGACGACGTCCAGACGCCGCTCGGCCTCGCCGCCGCGGTCTCCGGCGGCACCGCCGTGTTCGTGGTCGGCGCCACCTTCGCGCTGTCGATCGCCCAGCGGCGGCGCGAACTCGCCCTCCTGCGGCTGATCGGCGCCACCCGCAAGCAGCTGCGCACCCTCGTCAATCGCGAGGCCCTCGTGGTCGGCGTGCTCGCCTCCGCCGCCGGGTGCGCGCTCGGCGCGGCCGGGGCGCCGGTGGCCGGGCACTGGCTGATCGGTCACCGCATGGTCCCGGACGGCTTCACCGTCCCGATCACCTGGTGGGGGCTGCTCGTCGCGGGCCTGATCGGGCTGCTGACCGCGATGAGCGGCGTCGTGCTCTCGTCCCTGAAGGCGGGCCTGGTCAGCCCCGGCGAGGCGCTGGCGGAGGCGGACGTCGAACGGCACTCCCGGGCCGCGCTGGCCTTCCGCTGGGCCGGCGGCCTGCTCGTCCTCGGCGGCAGCACCGCGGCCCTCGTGATCACCGCCCGGCAGTGGCCCGACGCCGCCGCCAACGCGGCCGACTCGCTCGCCCTCCTGCTCGCCGTCGTCGCCGGATGCGTGCTGCTCGCGGGCGTGCTCGCCGGACCGGTGCTCCGCCTGCTGACCGCGCTGCCCGGCCTCTCGTCCCGGCTGCGCGGCCGCCCCGCCGAGGACGGCGGCGGCATCGTCTGGGCCACCGCCCGGCAGAGCGCGCTCACCGCCTTCCGCCGCACCGCCGCGACCACCACCCCGGTGGTGCTGATCGTCGCCTTCGCCGGGTGCCTGCTCGGCAGCCTCGACACCATCGACCGCGCGCAGGCCACCGAGGTCCGCAACCAGCTCGCCGCCGCCGACCTCGTCGTCACGCCCGCCGGCACCCCCGGGCTGAACCGGGCGGTCGTCGACCGGGTCCGCGCCGTGCCCGGCGTCCAGGCCCTCGTCATCACCCCGACCTCCGTGATGGCCGAGCAGAACGGCGAGTCCCTGGTGCCCTTCCGTGCCGCCGCGGCCGACCCCGCCGCGCTCGCTGCCGTCGACCGCCTGCCGGTCGTCGCCGGCTCCGTGGCCGACCTCGGCCCCGACACGATCGTGCTCAGCCGCACCTGGCCCGGCTCGCCCGCGGTCGGGCAGCGGGTGCCCGTCCGCCTGGCCGACGGCACTCCCAGGACGCTGCGGGTCGCCGCCGGGGGGGGGGCCCGGGGGGGGGGGCCCCCCGCGGGGGGGGACCGGCCCCCCCGCCGCCCCCCCCCCGGCGGGGGGGGCGCCCCCCCGCGCCGGGGGGGCCGGG
>NZ_JBHWGD010000058.1:0-19247 GCF_042733235.1 Kitasatospora sp. NPDC059722 | reverse complement strand
CCGGGTCGCCGGCGGCCGGGGAGCGGGGCCCCCTCCGCCGGGCCGTCCGGAGCCCCCCCCCGCTGCGGGGCGCCGCCGTCCCGGGCCCGGGTGCCGAGGACGTCCAGGCGTGGGTCACCGGCCCGAACGCCGTCACCGACAGCGTCGGCGGGCCCGCCCTCGCGAGCCGGATCGACCTGCGGCTGCCGTCCGGCACCGACCGGCAGCAGGCGGAGGCGGGCCTGGAGGCGGCCGTCCACGGACTCGGGGCGCGGCTCGCCACCCCGCAGGACATCTGGAAGGCCGCGACCAACGCCGACGCGGAGGCCGCCTGGAACGCCCTGCTGATGATCCTCGGCCTCGCGATCGGCTACGCGGCCATCGCCCTCGCCAACTCCCTGGTCATGACCGTCACCGACCGCAGGCGCGAACTGTCCCTGCTGCGCCTCGCCGGCGCCACCAAGATCCAGGTGCTGCGCACCGTCGCCGTCGAGACGCTGATGTGCGTGGCGGCCGGCACCGCGATGGGCGTCCTCGGTACGGCCATCAGTGTGGGCGGCTCCTGGGCGGCCCTCGTCCACCTCATCGGCCCGACGCCCGCAGCCATGCCCTGGGGCACGATGGGCGCGCTCGCCGCCGCCTGCGCGGCCGTCGCCCTGACGGCGGCCGTCCTCCCGGCCGCACTCGCCCTGCGGGGCCGGGACGGCGAGGACATCGTGCGCGGGGCGGCGTGAGGCGGAGGTGCTCAGCCGGCGGACGGCTGCAGGGGCTTGCGGACGAGGTAGGTGAGGCCGAACCCGGAGTCGCTCTCCCGGACGTCGGCGTACCCCCGCCGGAGGTAGAACCGGTGCGCGGTGATGCTGGCGCCGGCCTCCATGTGCGCGTGCCCCTCGGCCGCCGCCAGCGCCTCGATGTGGTCCATGAGCAGGCGGCCGATCCCGCGCCCCGCCGAATCCGGATCGACGAACATGCTGAAGACCTTGTGGCCGTCCCGGGAGACCGTCCCCACGACCCCCTCGTCCTCCGCGACGAAGATGTGCCGGTCCGCGGACAGCTCGACGAACCGCCGAGCCGTGAAGTGCTCGCACATCCGGTCGATGACCTCCACCGGATAGTCCCGGCTGTTCACCTCCCGCAGGCAGCGGTGCACGATCTCCGCCACCCGCGGAGCGTCGTCGGAACGGAATGACCGGACGGCGATCACCACTGCGCCTCCCAGGCAGTCGGTCGGACGTAACCGCTGTCGAGGGTACGCGGCCGGGCCGCGCCGCGGGCCCCGTCGGGCGGGTGGGGCGATCGGTTCCCGGAACCACTCGATGGTGCCATCCGGGCGGCGTGTCCCTGGGATGCGGGCGTGGTTTGGGGTGTCGTTGTCGGCGTCGCCCACCGACCGCGTCCGATACCGGAGGTACCCGCATGTCCACCATCACCACCGTCCTGACCGTCGACGGCATGAGCTGCGGCCACTGCGAGAAGACGGTCAGCGCCGGGCTCTCGGCCCTGCCCGGCGTCACCGACGTCGTCGCCGACGCGCCGTCCGGCCGCGTCACCGTCGCGTCGGCCGAGGCGCTCGACGAGGCGACGCTCCGCAGCGCGGTCGACGGGGCCGGGTTCACCTTCGTCAGCCGCGTCTGAGTCCCGCTCCGGCCACCGGCCCCGGGTCGGTGGCCGGGCCGGAGCGGGCCGCCGGATCAGCCCGCCTCGGCGTCGGGCCGGGCGCGGCTCGTGCAGACGTGGCCCATCCGGAAGCCGACGCCGCGCACCGTGACGATCCAGCCGCTGTGGCCCAACTTGCCGCGCAGCGAGCTGACATGGGTGTCGAGCGTGCGGCTGGCCCGCGGGCCGAGCGCGTGGGCGGAGGTATCGTCCCAGATCTCGCTCATCAGGCGGCGGCGCGAGACCACCGTGCCGGGGTGCCGGGCCAGGTAGTGCAGCAGGTCGAACTCCTTGCGCGTGAGCTGCACCGCCCGCCCGCGCAGGCGCACCTCGCGGGTGGCGCCGTCGATGGAGACGTCGCCGATCGTCAGCACCCGCACCGGGACGGACGGCACGCCGAGGACCCGGCGGACGCGGCGCATGATCGCCTCGATCCGGGCGAGCAGCTCGTGGAACTCGTACGGCTTGTCGAGGCAGTCGTCCGCACCGGCCCGGAGGCCGCGGATCCGGCCCAGGTCGGCCGTCCGGTCGGTGAAGGCGACGATGGGGGTGTCGCTGATGGTGCGGATGCGCCGGCAGACCTCCAGGCCGTCGAGGTCGGGGAGCTCCATGTTGAGCAGCATGATGTCCGTGTCGTCGCAGGACTCCAGTGCCGCTGCGCCGCTGGGGGCGGTCGCGACCTCGTAGCCGTGCTGCTCCAGTCTGACCGCGAGCGCTCGGGAGACGCTTTCCTGGCCTTCCACGATGAGCACCTGCATGATGCCTTCCAGGTTCGGTGGCGCGGGTGGGTCGGTCTTCCGCGGTGGGTGGGGGCGGGACCGGTGGGGCCGGTCCCGGGCGTGACCGGCCGGACGGCCGCCGGGACGGTCGTCGAAGCGGTCGTCTGAGCGGTCGTCGAATTCGCCGGGAACGAGGTGGGGGAGAGCCCGGGGAGTTTCAGCCCGTGAGCGGGCAGGCGTGTGCGCAGGGACGCCCGGTCCGTGGCGGCCCCGCGCGCGACACCTGTCGACGTGTCCAGTCCACGATTCCCCCGTTTCGTGCACTCATCACTTGCGTGGGGGCGTTCCCGATCACGCCGAGCGGCCGGTGCCAATTCGGTACGGATCGTGGGATATTGCTACGCCCCGCAACCATCCTCCCCTTGTCCTGCCGCTGATGACAACACCCTTGTTGCCGGTGTCACACCAGGGGGGCGCCGCGTCGGCCGTGAGGACCTGCTTTTCGGTCAGCCTTGAGGACCGTCGGGCGACTTGAGATGGCGTCAGGGAGGTGTGCCCACTCCCCGCCACTCTCAACTTATAGCGCACCGGGGGTCTTGCGGCAAGGCCCCCACCGTCCCGCAGAATCACCACCTCAAGGTCTCAACAAGGTCTCAACCTGCGGAAACGGGGAGTCACGACGATGCGAGTGGTGCTGTCGACGTACGGGTCGCGCGGAGACGTCGAGCCGATGGCGGCGCTGGCCGTGCGGCTGCGCGAACGCGGCGCGGAGGTGCGGGTGTGCGCGCCGCCGGACGAGGAGTTCGCCAAGCGGCTGGCCGACGTCGGTGTGGAGCTGGTGCCGGCCGGGCCGTCGGTGCGGGAGCTGGTGACGGGTGTGCGGCCGATGGCGGGGAGCATCCAGGAGCGCGCCGCGCGGTTGACCGCCGGCTACTTCGAGGCGGCGTCGGCGGCGGCCGGGGACGCCGACGCGGTGGTGGCGACGGGCCTGTTCCCGACCGTGGCCGGGGCGCGGTCGGCGGCCGAGAAGCTGGGCGTCCACTTCGCCTACGTGGCGCTGCAGCCGACCATGCTGCCGTCCCCGTACCACCGGCCGTACACGTATCCCGGGCATCCGTTCCCCGAGGACGTCACCGACAACCGGGTCCTGTGGGAGCTGCACGTCGGTGTCATGAACGAGGTGTTCGGCGGGGTGGTCAACGAGCACCGGGCGTCGGTGGGCCTGCCCCGCGTGGACGACGTGCGCACCCACGTCAACACCGACCGTCCGTGGCTGGCGACGGACCCGGTGCTCGGGCCCTGGGAGCGGCCGGCCGGCGTCGACCCCGTGCAGAGCGGCGCGTGGATCCTGCCGGACGACCGCCCGCTCCCGGCGGACCTGGTGGCGTTCCTGGAGGCCGGCGAGGCCCCGGTGTACGTGGGATTCGGCAGCATGCCGATGGGGCAGTCGAAGGAGACGATCGCCGAGGACGTCGTCGACGCGGTCCGCGCACAGGGCCGCCGGATCGTCGTCGCGCGCGGCTGGGCGGACCTGGCCCCGATCGACGGCGCCGACGACTGCTTCGTCGTCGGCGAGGTGAACCAGCAGGCGCTGTTCCCGAGGGTCGCCGCGGTCGTGCACCACGGGGGCGCGGGCACCACGACGGCCGCCGCGCGCGCCGGGACGCCGCAGGTGCTGGTGCCGCAGGTGGTCGACCAGCCGTACTGGGCCGCCCGCGTGGCCGCCCTGGGCATCGGCGTGGCGCACGACGGTCCGGTGCCGACCGCGGCTTCCCTGTCCGCCGCGCTCGGGACGGCCCTCGGCCCGGAGCTGCGCGCCCGGGCCGCCGCCGTCGCGGGCACGGTCCGCGCGGACGGTGCCGCGGTGGCGGCGGAGCACCTGGTGGAGCTGGTGGGCGCGGGGCGCCGGCCCGTGTGAACCGCTTACGGCGCCGGCGAGGCCGTGGACGCCGGGACGGGCGGGCCGGTCAGCAGGGTGCCGGCCTCGGAGTAGGGCCAGCCGTTCGGCACGCAGCCGTGCATGCCCTTGATCTGCTGCATCATCACCGGTGCGGGAGCGCCCGCGCCGGGGCAGTCGACGTGCCCGTTCCCGAGGATGTGGCCGACCTCGTGGTTGACCGCGAGCGCGTGGTAGAGCTCGGGGCGCCCGGTGTAGAACTGCGTGAGGTCGGTCCAGCGCTTGGCGTTGATGACGACCTGCTTGCCGGCCGCGCAGTTCACCGTGCCGCCGGTGTCCAGTCCGTACTGGCCGCAGATCCGGTCGGTGGACTCCGGGGTGGCCAGGTACACCGTGAAGTCCACCGGGTCGGCGGCCACCCGCTGGAAGGACACGGCGCCGCCGGCCGCCCAGCCCTGCCGGACGTTGCCGAGGACGGCGTCCACGTCGGCCGCGAACTGCTCGGGGCGCTGCGGCAGCCCGTTCTCCACCCGCACCTTGTACCGGTACAGGTGCTCGCCGGTGCCGGCGCGGTCGGTGCCGCCGGTGGCCGTGGTGAACGCGAGCTGCTTCGGCTCGTGGTGCCACGGCTGCCACCAGAGCAGCCCGCCGGTGAGCGCGGCGGCCACCGCGAGGGCGAGCAGGCCGGTGCGTATTCGGCCGGGGGTCGGACGGATGGCTGCCATGGGTGCGATCTCCTGAACGGGGGGCTTACGGAGAGGACGACGCTCCCCGCAGTGCTTCCGGTTCACCCGGACGGCCCTGTTCCGTCGCCGGGGTGTGATGGGCTTGGGCGAGGCTTGGGCGAACGGAGAGAGGATCCTCGATGAGCCACGCCCGCGTGCCGGGCCGCACCTCCGTGCTGGCCCGGGCCGTCTGGTCGTACGTCCGGAGCGCGCCGGGCACGTTCGTCTGGCTGGCGATCCTGCTCGGCACCACCCTCGTGATCGACCGGGTGAGCCCGAGGGTGGCCCACCACATCCTGGAGAAGCGCTCGACCAACCTGCACCACCTGGAGGTCGCGCCGCTGAAGGTGCTGTTCAGCAGCGCCCTGTGGATCGAGGGCGGCGGCTGGTGGTTCTACCTCGTGCTCTACAACGTCTTCCACGTGCCCGCCGAGCGCTGGCTCGGCACCGTGCGCTGGCTCGCGGTCGTCCTGATCGCGCACATCGGTGCGACGTACATCAGCGAGGGCGCGCTGTACTGGGCGATCAGCCGGGGCCTCGCCCCGCACCGGGCCGTGTACACGCTCGACGTCGGCGTGAGCTACGCCCTCGCGGGCGTCGTCGCCGTGCTCACGTACGCTCTCGTCCGCCCGTGGCGGTACGTGTACGCGGCGGGTGTGGTCGTGTTCTACGGCTACGGCCTGCTGCAGAACCGCGACTTCACCAGCGCGGGCCACTTCACCGCCGTCCTCATCGGCTTCGCCTGCTACCCGTTCACCCGGGGGCGGCCCGCCGCCTTCGACCCGGTCGCGGCGGCGCGCACCGCCTGGCAGTGGGTCCGCGGGCATGGGCGCCCCAGCCGGTCCCGGAGCTTCTAGGGCGTGTCTTTCGCCCTAGGATCGGAAGCGAGACCGCCCCCGCGAGCGGAGCCAGGAAGGCGGGTGGCGCCGATGACACCGAGGGACGGCCCGTGGCCGCGCTACCTGCGCGTGCTGCCGTGGCTGCTGGTCGCCGGCGGCCTGCTGTGGAACGCCATCGACACGACGAACTACTGGGGCGACCCGATGGTGGCCGCCGCGGCCGTCCTGGCGGGCGCGCTGCTCCCGCTGCGGGACACGCTCGCCGTCGGCGCCGCCAACGTGGTGGGCATCGTCGCGCTGTCCTTCCGCGACGGCACGGTCGGCACCGAGGGCGGCTACCTGGAGCTCACCAACACCGTGTTCGCCGCGCTGCTGGGCGTCTGGATCAACCGCGTCGTCGCCCGCCACGGCCGGCGCCTGGCCACGGTGCGCAGCGTCGCCGAGGCCGCCCAGCTGGCCGTCCTGCCCGCGCCGCCGGACCGGGCGGGGGAGCTGACGGTGGCCGCCTGCTACCGGGCGGCCCAGACGGAGGCGTTGATCGGCGGCGACGCGTACGCCGTCCAGGAGACTCCGTACGGCGTGCGGCTGATGATCGCGGACGTGCGGGGCAAGGGCCTGCCGGCGGTGGCGACGGTGTCGGTGCTGCTCGGGGCGTTCCGGGAGAACGCCTCGCGCGCCTCGGACCTGGTCGCGCTCGCTGACGCCCTGGAGCAGTCGCTGGCCCGCGAGAGCGCGCACCGCGACGAGGAGGTGCGGACGGAGGGGTTCAGCACGGCGCTGCTCGCGGAGTTCCCGGGCGGCCGGGACGCCGTGCACGTCCTGAGCTGCGGCCACCCCGGGCCGTACCTGCTGGGCGGCCCGGGCGGGGCGGCCGGCCCGGGCGGCGTGCGGCGCCTGGACGCGGCCGACCCCGGCCTGCCGCTCGGTATGGGCGCGCTGGGCCCGGACCGCTCGGCGCCGGACCGGTGGCCGTTCCCCGCCGGGCACACACTGCTCCTGGTCACGGACGGTGTCACCGAGGCCCGGGACGGCGCCGGGCGGTTCTACGACCCGGTGAAGGGCCTCGCCCCGCTGGGTCCGTTCGCCGGGCCGGGGGAGGTGCTGGACGCCCTGGGGCGCGACGTGGCAGCCTGGACGGGCGGCCCGCGGGACGACGACATGGCCGTCCTCGCCGTCACTCGTCCATGAGTTCTACTCTTGCTCCGTGAGTGCGCACGCGACGCTCGCCGACGCCACGGCGGCCGACCTCGAAGGCCTGGAGACGCTGGTCCGGCTGCTGGCCGGGCGGGGCGTCGTGGTGCTCAGCGGCGCGGGGCTGTCGACGGAGTCCGGCATCCCCGACTACCGGGGCGCCACCGGCAGCCGGCGCCGCCGCGCGCCGATGACGTACCAGGAGTTCACCGCCGGCGAGGAGGCCCGCCGCCGGTACTGGGCGCGCAGCCACACGGGCTGGCGCACGATCGCGGCGGCCGAGCCCAACGCCGGGCACCGGGCGGTGGAGCGGCTGCGCCGCTCGGGCCACGTAGCGGCAGTGATCACGCAGAACGTCGACGGCCTGCACCGCGCCGCCGGCACCCGGGCGGCCGTCGAACTGCACGGCGGACTGCACCGGGTGGTGTGCCTGGAGTGCGGGCGCACCAGCGCGCGCGAGGAGCTGGACGGGCGGCTGGAGGAGCTGAACCCGGGCTTCCGCGCGGCGGGGGCGGAGGTCCGCCCGGACGGCGACGCCGAGCTGCCGCAGGAGCTGGTCGACGCGTTCCGGGTGGCCCCCTGCGGGGCGTGCGGCGGGGTCCTCAAACCGGACGTCGTGTTCTTCGGCGAGAGCGTGCCGAAGCCCCGGGTCGAGCGCTGCTTCGGGCTGGTCGACGCCGGGCAGGCGCTGGTCGTGCTCGGGTCGTCCCTCACCGTGATGTCGGGCCTGCGCTTCGTGCGGCACGCGGCCCGGGCGGGCACCCCGGTGGCGATCGTCAACCAGGGGCGGACCCGTGGCGACGACCTGGCCGCGGCCCGCATCGACCTGCCGCTGGGTGCCGTCCTGACCGAGGCCGCGCACCGGGTGGGCTGACGTCGGGCCCCGTTTTACTGCGCCGTTCAAAGCCCTGCTTGGGAACACATCCGGGGCGCTTATAGCCAAACTCACTCGTTCGAGTGAGTTTGGCGGGGCCCGGTAGCCCTGCGTACTGGTGCGTCCACAGATCGGTGAACCTAAACGTCCTCACACGAACCCGGATCGGCCGCAACAATCTGACGCATCGTCGGATCAGCCGATTTACGGGAGGGGACCACACGTGACCACCGAGGCCGTCCAGCAGAGCCAGCAGAGTCAGCAGAGCCTCAGTACCTCCGCCGCCCGGAACCTCGCCACCACCACCAAGACCGTGCCGCAGATGCTCGGGATCACCCCGCGCTACCTGCTGCGCGCGCTGCCCTGGGTGGACCTGGAGGCCGGGGTCTTCCGCGTCAACCGCCGCCGCGGCTTCATCCTCGGCGACGGGCTGATCAGCACCTACGTCGACGGCGCCGGCGCCAACCAGGTCGTCGCCGAGGACCTGCGCGAACTGGCCTTCCTCAGCCAGGTGGACAGCCCGCTGCTCGCCGCGCTCGCCAGCGCCTTCGTCGAGCGCGAGGTGGCGCCCGGCGAGCTCATCGTCGAGGCCGGCGCCCCCGCCGACCAGCTGCACATCATCGCGTTCGGCCGCGCCGAGAAGCGCGCCACCAACGAGTACGGCGCGGACGCCCTGCTGGCCGTCCTCGGCGAGGGCGACTTCTTCGACGGCGCCGAGTGGGCCAACGGCACCGACACGACGTACCGGGTCAAGGCCGTGAGCGCGTGCACCGTGCTCTCCGTCGAACGCCGCACGCTCGTCGAACTCGCCGACCGCGAGCCCTCGTTGCGGGCGCAGCTCGACGAGTTCGCCGCCGCCTCCGTGCGGCCGTCGACCGACCGCGAGCACCCGATCGACCTCCAGTCGGGCCACGCCGGCGAGCCGTACCTGCCCGAGACCTTCGTGGACTACGAGGACAGCCCGCGCGAGTACGAGCTCAGCATCGCGCAGACCGTCCTGCGGGTGCACACCCGCGTCGCGGACGTCTACAACTCCGGCATCGACCAGGTCCAGGCCCAGTTGCGGCTGACCGTCGAGGCGCTGCGCGAGCGCCAGGAGTGGGAGATGCTCAACAACGCCGAGTACGGCCTGCTCAACAACGTCGCCGCGAGCCAGCGCGTGCGCACCCGCAAGGGCGCGCCGACCCCGGACGACATGGACGAGCTGCTCACCCGGGTCTGGAAGCAGCCGGCGTTCTTCCTCGCCCACCCGCGCGCCATCGCCGCGTTCGGCCGCGAATGCACCCGGCGCGGGGTGCCGCCGCAGATCGTCGAGCTGTTCGGCAGCCCGTTCCTCACCTGGCGCGGCGTGCCGCTGCTGCCCTCCGACAAGCTCGATCTCAAGGGCTCGGCGAACTCGGCGCCCGGCACCACCAACATCCTGCTGATGCGCGTCGGCGAGGACCGCCAGGGCGTCGTCGGCCTGCGCCCGGCGAAGGTGCCGGACGAGGTCGAGCCGGGCCTCGCGGTGCGGGCGATGGGCGTCGACCGGCAGGCCATCACCTCGTACCTGGTGACCAGTTACTTCTCCACCGCCGCCCTGGTGGACGACGCGGTCGCCGTGCTCCAGAACGTCGAGGTGTCCAACTACCATGACTACTCCTGACGGGTTCGGGCGCGGCTCCGGGATCCACGGAGTGGCCCAACGGCCGCCGTACGGGACCGACATGACCGCGATCCCGTTCTACTGGCTGCCGCCCCAGGCGGCCCCTTCGGCCCCGCAGGCCCCTTCGGCCCCGCAGGTCCCGTCGGCGCCGCAGGCCACGTCGGCCCCGCAGGCCCCGCAGGCCACGTCGGCGCCCGCCGCGCCCGCCGGCGGGTTCGACGTCGAGGCCGTCCGCCGCGACTTCCCGCAGCTGCACCGGGAGGTGAACGGCCACCCGCTCGTCTGGCTGGACAACGGGGCCACCACCCTCAAGCCCCGTCAGGTCGTCGAGGCCGTCGGCGAGCACTACGCGACGAGCACCTCCAACGTCCACCGCGGCGCCCACACCCTCGCCAAACAGGCCACCCAGGTCTACGAGGAGGGCCGCGCCGAGGCCGCCCGACTGCTCGGCACCCCGGACCCGGACGAGATCGTCTTCGTCCGCGGCACCACCGAGGCCGTCAACCTCGTGGCGCAGAGCTGGGGCCGGGCCAACCTCGGCGTCGGCGACGAGATCCTCGTCTCCGCCGCCGAACACCACTCCAACCTCGTGCCCTGGCAGCTGATCGCCAAGGAGCGGCGGGCCCGGGTCGTGCCGATCCCGCTGCTCCCCGACGGGCAGCTCGACCAGGACGCCTACCGGGACCTGCTCAGCTACCGCACCAAGCTGGTCGCGCTCACCCACGCGTCCAACGTGCTGGGCACCGTCCCGCCGGTGGCCGAGATGACGGCGCTCGCCCACCGGTACGGTGCCCGGGTGCTGATCGACGGCGCCCAGGCGGTCAGCCACTTCCCCGTCGACGTCAAGGCGTTGGACGCCGACTTCTACGCCTTCTCCGGGCACAAGATCTTCGCCCCGACCGGCATCGGCGTCCTGTACGGCAAGCGCGACGTGCTGGAGGCCATGCCCCCGTGGCAGGGCGGCGGCAACATGATCGACTCGGTCTCCTTCGACGAGACGACCTACGCCCCCGTCCCGCACCGCCTGGAGGCCGGCACCGGCCACATCGCCGGCGTCGCCGGCCTGGGGGCCGCGCTGCGCTACCTGTCCGGCCTCGACCGCCAGGCGGCCACCGCGCACGAGGAACAGCTCACCGCGTACGCCATGGCGGCCCTGGCCACCGTGCCCGGGCTCCGGCTGATCGGCAACGCGCCCGGGAAGATCGGTGTGCTGACCTTCCTGCTCGCCGGCGTCGACCCGATGGCCGTCGCCGCCCGGCTCGACCAGCAGGGCATCGCCGTCCGCGCCGGCCACCACTGCGCCCAGCCCGCCCTCGCCGCCTACGGCGTCCAGAGCGCGGTCCGCGCGTCGCTGGCCCTCTACAACACCGTCCAGGACGTGGACAGCCTGATCAGCGCCCTCCAGGGCGTCCAGGCCACCTCCTGACCCGCGAACGGGCGGACGCCACCCCGCAGGTGGTGTCCGCCCGTTCGCCGTGCCCCGGCGCGTCAGCCGCCCGTCAGCCGCCCGTCAGGCCGGGCTCCCGGTGCGGCCGGGCCGGGTTGGCGGCGGTCGCGTAGAGGACGGAGAGGAGGAACAGCCCCCCGCCCAGGTGCCAGCCCCCGCAGACGGCACTCCAGATCCCGCCCAGGAAGTGCGCCACCGCGACGACGGTCAGGCCGAAGACCACACCGCGCTCCCCGGAGCGCGACCGCCGCACGGACGCGACGACGCCCCACCCGCAGAGCGCCGCCCACACCAGGCCCAGCACGGGGAAGACCGCGACACCGTAGCGGGAGAAATCGGTCCCGTCGTCGTCCAGGTAGGCCACGCTGCGCATGCTCCACGCCGCGTACGCGATCCAGAGGCTCAGCAGGACCTCGGCGACCAGCGCGACGCGGGCCGTGACGACGGCGAGCCTGGCGCCGTCGAGGCGGGGAACTCTCACGGGATGGTGCGCCCTTTGGGTGCGGGTCGGTGGTCGGAACCCCGAGAGCCTAGTTGATGCCCAAGAATCAGTAAAGACTGATGCGTTAATAGGTAATGCGATTGAGGGCTTTGTATCCGTCGTGTATCGACGGGCGCTTGATCCGGCGTCGATGTCCTCCGGTGCGGCGGGGGTGTCCGATGTCTGCGGTATCGTCCCTTTCACGTTCCTGCCCCCGCCCCGCCGACCGTCCGTAGAGGAGGCGTCCGTCCCGTGTCCGACGTCCCTCCGGTCCGTGTGTTGCTGGTCGAGGACGACGCGTTGATGCGGCGGGCGTTCAGCGTCGCGCTGGAGCGGTACGGGTACGCGATGACGGCCGCGGCGGACGGGCTCACCGGGCTGGAGCTGTTCCGTGAGCGGGAGTTCGACCTGCTGATCCTGGACGTCATGCTGCCCGGTCTGGACGGGATCGGGCTGTGCCGCAGGGTGCGGGAGACGAGCCTGGTGCCCGTGCTGATGATGTCCGCCCGCGGGGACGGGCTCGACGTCGTCGCGGGGCTGGAGGCCGGCGCGGACGACTACGTGGTCAAGCCCGTCGACACGTTCGTGCTGGTCGCGCGCATCCGCTCGCTGCTGCGGCGGGCCACGTACGCACCGGCGCCGGGCCCGCGGCCGGAGCGGGCCGGGCCGGCCGCCTCCGACGGCGAGGTGCTCACCTTCGGGGATCTCGCCATCGACACCGCCGGGATGGTCGTGTCCGTCGCCGGGGCGCCCGTGGCGCTGACGCCGACGGAGCTGAAGGTGCTCCTGGAGTTCGCCGCCAGGCCGGGCGTCGTGCTGGAGCGGCACACCCTGCTGCGCGACGTGTGGGACTACGGCTGGGACGGCGACAGCCGGGTCGTCGACCTGTGCGTGCAGCGGCTGCGCCGCAAGCTGGGGCGGGACCGGATCGAGACGGTCCGGGGCTTCGGCTACAAGCTCAGGCGCTGAGCCCGGTGCGAACGCCCGGGCGCCCGCGCCGCACGTCCCTGCGGTGGAAGATCGCCGCGCTGGCCGCCCTCACCGCCTGCCTGGTCGCGGCGGCCGTCGGCGTGCTGGTGCACGTGTGGACGGCGCAGGATATCCGCGACCGCGCCGACGCGCAGGCCTTCAACACCGTCTACTCCGCCATGGACGTCTACCGCCGCACCGGCGCGCTCGCGGACGGCGCCGAGCTCGACCCGGCCGGCCTGCCCGCCGCACTGCGCGACCCGGTCGACGGGCAGCGGCACACGGCCTACGACGGGAGCGTCCACGGCAACCTCGGCCCGAGCGTCTGGGGCGCCCAGCGCACCGCGGGCCCGGGCAGCCCGGTGCTCGCCGTCCGGGTCAACACGAGCCCCGAACTCCACACCCTGAGCCGCCTCGACGCGACCGTCACGGTCGCCTCGCTGATCGCCCTCGGCGCCGCCGTGCCCGCCGCCGTCTACGGCGCCGGGCTGCTCGGCCGCCGGCTGCGCCGCGTCTCGGAGACCGCGGGCCGCATCACCGCCGGGGACCTCGACGCCCGCACCGGGCCGGCCGGCGGCCGCGACGAGGTGGCCGACATCGCCGCCGCGGTCGACCTCATGGCCGACAGCCTCAGCCAACGCCTGTGCGCCGAACGGCAGTTCACCGCCGACGTGGCCCACGAGCTGCGCACCCCGGTCGGCGGCCTGCTCGCCGCCGTCGACCTCCTGGCGCCCGGCGAGACCGAGGACCTGCTGCGCGCCCGGGTGCGCGACCTGCGCGGCCTGGTTGAGGACCTCCTGGAGATCTCCCGCCTCGACGCGGGCGCCGAACGCCCCGTCCGCGCCTCGGTGCCGCTCGGCGCCGTCGTCGCGGAGGCGGTGACGCGCACCGGCCTGGACGCCGAAGTCACCGTGGCGGACCGGGAGTTCCGGGTGGAGACCGACCCGCGCCGGCTGGAGCGCATCGTCGGCAACCTCGTCGTCAACGCCCACCGCCACGGCGCCGCCCCCGTGCACGTCCGCGTCGACGGCCGGACGGTCGCCGTGCGCGACCACGGCCCCGGCTACCCGCCGGACCTGCTGCTCCACGGCCCGCGCCGCTTCCACACCGGCGCCCGCGAACGCGGCACCGGCCACGGCCTCGGCCTGACCATCGCCCTCGGCCAGGCCCGGCTCCTCGGCGCCGACCTGCGCCTGGACAACGCCCCGGACGGCGGCGCCCTCGCGACCCTGCGCCTGCCGCCGGACTGACGCCCGTCCGACACGCTACGGAACTGCTACGAACGGGACCGGCCATCGATACACGGCCGCCCAGGGCACCGATACGTTCCCCCGACACCCTCTGAAGTGCACGTCCCCGCACCGAAGAGGAGCCCCCGTGACACCCGATCCGCTCACCCTGCACCATGCGCCCGGCATCGCCGCCGCCACCACCGGTCTGACCAAGGTCTACGGCTCCGGCGACACCCGGGTCACCGCCCTCGACGGCGTCAGCATCGGCTTCCGGGAGGGCGAGTTCACCGCCATCATGGGCCCGTCCGGCTGCGGCAAGTCCACCCTGATGCACTGCGCCGCCGGGCTCGACACCCCCACCTCCGGCTCGGTGCGCATCGGCACCACCGAGCTCGGCCCGCTCGACGACCGGCAGCTCACCCGGCTGCGCCGGGACCGGATCGGCTTCGTCTTCCAGGCGTTCAACCTCCTGCCGACGCTCACCGCGCTGGAGAACATCACGCTGCCGCTGGCCATCGCCGGGCGCCGCCCCGACCAGCGCTGGCTGGACCGGGTGGTCGCCATGGTCGGCCTCGCCGAGCGGCTCGGCCACCGGCCCGCGCAGCTGTCCGGCGGGCAGCAGCAGCGCGTCGCGGTCGCCCGCGCACTGGCCGGGCAGCCCGCCGTGGTGTTCGCGGACGAGCCGACCGGCAACCTCGACTCCCGCGCCGGGACGGAGGTCCTCGGCTTCCTGCGCGACTCCGTCCGCGAACTGGGCCGGACGGTCGTCATGGTGACCCACGACCCGGTCGCCGCCGCCTTCGCCGACCGCGCGGTCTTCCTCGCCGACGGCCGGCTGGTCGACGAGATGGTGCGCCCCACGCCCGACCGCGTGCTGGACGTCATGCAGAGCTTCGACGCGCGCGCCGCCCGCTGACGCCGCCAACCGCCCAGGAAGAAACCCATGTTGACAACAGCTCTGCGCAACGTCCTGGCGCACAAGGCCCGGCTGGCGATGACCGTGCTCGCGGTCTGCCTCGGGGTCGCGTTCGTGTCCGGCACCCTCGTGTTCGCGGACTCCACCACGGCGGCCCACCGCGCCGCCGCCTCGAAGAACTTCGCCGGCGTCGCCCTCACCGTCACCGCCAAGGAGCCCCGGCCCGGCTCCGGCGCCGACCAGTCGACCAGTGTGCTCGACGACGCGCTCGTGCGGAAGCTGGCCGACGTGCCCGGCGTCGCCGCCGTCCGGCCGTCCGCCGACGGCTCGGCCGTCCTGAACGCGGCGGACGGCACCCCGCTGCGGGTCGGCGCGCGCTGGGCCAACCAGGCCGCCGCCTACGTCCCCGGCAAGGACGGGACGGACGGCCGCTACCCGCTGACGGAGGGCCGGGCGCCCCGCGGCGGCGACGAGATCGCCGTGGACCGCGGCACGGCCGCCGCCGGCCGGCTGAGGATCGGCGACCCGGTCACCCTCGCCACCGACGGGCCTGCCATGACCAAGCGCCTCGTCGGCCTCGTCACCACCGACGACACCCGGGTGACGGCCGGCGGCACCCTCGTCCTGTTCGACCGGGCGACGGCCCAGCAGCTGTTCGCCACCCCCGGCCACTACACCGGCATCGACCTCGCCGCCGCGCCCGGCACCGACCAGGTCGACCTCGCCCGCAAGGTCGCCGCCGTGCTCCCCGCCGACCGGGCCGAGGCCACCACCGGGGCCGCCCAGGCCGCCCAGCAGACGATCCTCGTCGACACCCTCACCCGCGGCTACGAGAAGCTGCCGCTGGTCTTCGCCGGCGTCTCGCTCTTCATCGCCTCGTTCCTCATCGTCAACACCTTCACCATGCTCGTCGCCCGCCGCACCCGCGAGATCGCGCTCCTGCGGGCGATCGGCGCGCAGCGCCGCCAGGTGGCGCGGGCCGTCCTGCTGGAGGCCCTCGTGGTCGGGCTCGCCGCGTCGGCGGCCGGGTTCCTGCTGGGCCTCGGCATCGCCGCCGCACTGCCCGGACTCCTCGGCGACGGGCTGCCGCGCGGCCCCCTCGTGATCGGCCCCGCGCCCGTCGCGGCGGCGCTCGCCGTGGGCGTGGGCGTCACCGTGCTCGCCGCGTGGCTGCCGTCCCGCCGGGCGGCGAAGGTCGCGCCGATCGAGGCGCTGCGGACGGCCGAACAGCCGCCGACCGCCCACCGGTTGCGCCTCCGCGCCGTGGCAGGCCTCGTCCTGGTCGCGCTCGCCGCGGCCCTGCTGGTGTCGCTGCGCGGCGCGAAGGACGCCTCGGAGGCGAACCTGCAGAGCGCGATGCTCGGCTGCGCCCTGCTCGTCTGCGGCCTGATAGCGCTCGGGCCGGTGCTCGCCGCCCCGGTGATCCGGACGTTCGGCAGGCTCACCGGCCGCCTCGGCGTCGCCGGGCGCCTCGCCCGGGAGAACGCGCTGCGCGACCCCCGGCGCACCGCCGCGACCGCCGCCACCCTCATGATCAGCACCGCGCTCGTCACCGGCCTCGCCACCATCGGGCACTCCGCCGCGCAGGCCCTCGACCACCGGGCCGCCGCCGGGCTCGCCGCCGACTACGTGATCGGCTCCCGTTCCACCATGGACGGCGTCGACCCGGCCGCCGTCGCACGGATCGCCGCCACCCCGGGCGTGCGGACGGCGAGCGCCGTCACGGACTCCACCCTGGTGGCCGGCGGCACGGTCCTGGAGGTCGCGGGCGTCGATGACGGCGTCGGCGCCGTCCTCAAGCCGGACGTGACCGGTGGTGCCCTGGGTGACCTCGGTCCGGGCCGGGTCGCCGTCTCCGCCACCGTCGCCCGCGAACACCACCTCGCCCCGGGCGACCGCCTCGACGCCCGCATGGGCCGCACCCAGGACGCCCGCCCGTACACCGTCGTGGCGGTCTACCGGGACGACCCGACGGCCCGGGACGTGCTCGCCGCGCGCGCGGAGGTGGCGCAGAACAGCTACCTGCCCGGCTCCGTCCAGCGCATCCTCGTCCGCACCGCCGACGGCGCCACCTCCCCGGCCCTCGAACAGCGGCTGCGCACCGCCGTCGGCAACAGCCCGCTGGTGAAGGTGCAGGACCGCGCGCAGCTCGTCCGCGAGGCGGCCGGGGTCATGGGCGACCTGCTGGCCGTCATGTACGGCATGCTCGCCGTCGGCGCGCTGATCGGCGCGCTCGGCATCGTCAACACCCTGGCCGTGTCCGTCGCCGAACGCACCCGCGAGATCGGCGTCCTGCGTGCCGTCGGCCTGGACCGCGCGGGCGTCCGGCGGATGATCCGCCTGGAGGCGGTGACCGTCGCCGCGTACGGCACCCTCCTCGGCCTGGCGGCCGGCCTGGCCGGCGCGTGGGCGGTCGGCCCGCTGGCCACCGGCGCGGTGGAGCACTACACGCCGGCGCTGCCGTGGGGCACGCTGCTCCTGGTGTGCGCGGTCTCGCTCGCGATCGGCGCCCTCGCGGCCGCCGTCCCGGCCCGCCGGGCGGCTGCCCTGGGCCCGCTGGCGGCGGCCGCCGAGGCATGAGACCCGGGCTGCGCCCGTGCCCCGACGGTGGCGCGACTCGCGGCGGCCCGTGGGGGTGGGGCGGGTCATTCGGGTTCGTCCGCGCTCCGGCCGGGACGGGGGGCTGTCGCTCGGCATGCCGCCGCTTCCCTGCCCGGGCGCGTCACGCCCCGCCCGCCGGGCCTGCATCCGGCCGGCCCGGGCGGCACCCGTTCCGCCCGCCCCCACCCCCGTCGGGGGCGGGCGGAAGCCTCAAGCGGCCTCAGAGGCCCAGGAGTTCGGCGAAGGTCCCGCCCAGCACGCGGTCCCGCAGTTCGCCGGGCGGCGTGGCGCGCTCGACCATCGCGCGGGTGACGACCGGGTCGCCGTAGGGCGCGTTCGAGCCGAAGAGCGTCCGGTCGGGCACCTCGCGGATCGCCAGCCGCACGGCGAACACGACGCTCGCCGTGGACAGTTCGAGGTACAGGTTCGGGGTCTCCCGCGCCAGCTCGATCGCCTGCAGCCAGTGGAGTCCGCCGAGCTGGCTGAGCACGAGCGGCACGCGCGGGTGGCGGCGGGCGAGCTCGGCCAGCGTCGCGATGTCGCCGGCGGTGGTCGGTGCGAAGCCGTGGACGACGACCGGCAGCCCGCCGTGGTCGGCGGCGGCGCGCAGCACCGGCTCGACCAGGCCCGCGCCGTCCGGCGGCGGCGTCAGCTCGCCGATGCCCCGGAAGCCGCGTGCGACGACGTCCCGCTGCACCTCCTCGGCGATCCGCTCGGCCGGTACGTCCAGCCGCACCTTGCCGAAGCCGATGAACCGGTCCGGGTGCGCCGCGCAGACGGCCGCGAGCTCGTCGACCGCCGCCGCGTGGGCATCCGCGCCGGCCGAGCGGCCGCTGATCGTGTCGTGCAGGACGCTCATCTCCCGCTTGAAGCCGGCCAGGTCGCCGGCCCGCTCCGGGTGCGGCCGGGTGCCGAAGAGCACGGCGCGGTCGACGCCCGCCTCGTCGAGCAGGGCGAGGTGGCCGTCCACCGGGTCGTGGACGTGGCTGTGCGCGTCGATGATCAACGGAATCTCCTGGTCGGTGCCGCCGTGCGGGGACGGGCACTAGGTTCTGTACGGCGGATCTTGTGACCGTCGCATGATCGGCTCGTTGTACTGGTCATGGGGCGGGGAGATCTGAGCAAGGACGAGTGGGACCGGTTGAAGCCGCACCTGCCGGCGAACGGGCGGCAGGGCGGCCGGTGGGCCAGTCATCGACGGGTGATCAACGGGATTCTCTACCGGGCGCGCACCGGAGTGCCGTGGCGGGACTTGCCGCCGCGTTTCGGGCCGTGGACCACGGTGTACGACCGGCATCGCCGTTGGTGCGCCGACGGCACGTGGGAGAGGATCCTGACCTCCCTGCAGGCCGAGGCCGACGCCGAGGGCCGCCTCGACTGGAGCCTGGCGAGCGTCGACTCCACATCGTGCCGAGCCCACCAGCACGCGGCCGGCGCCAGGAAGGAGACGCCGACGATCCGCCGAAAAGGGGGATCCCGGCGCGGCACCGGAGCGACGAAGGCCTCGGCCGCTCCCGCGGAGGACTGACCACCAAGATCCATCTGGCCTGCGAGGGCGGCCGACGCCCGCTGGCCCTGCTCGTCACACCGGGCCAGACCGGCGACTCCACACAGTTCGAGGCCGTCATGGAACGGATCAGGGTCCCGCGACCGGGCGGCGGCCGGCCGCGCACCAGGCCGGACCACGTCACCGCGGACAAGGCCTACAGCGCGCGCCGCATCCGCGCCTACCTGCGCCGACGCGCAATCAGCCACACCATCCCCGAGCCCCGCGACCAGCGGGCCAACCGCCTGCGGCGCGGCAGCCGGGGCGGTCGGCCCACCGGATTCGACAAGGAGACCTACAAGAGGCGCAACGAAGTCGAGCGCACAATCCACCGCCTCAAAGGCTTCCGAGCGGTCGCCACCAGATACGACAAGCGCGCCTACGTCTTCCACGGCACCGTCACCGTCGCATCAATCCGACTCTGGCTCCGACGATGATCCGCCGTACAGAACCTAGTACTCCAGTGAGAGTTCTCCGTTTTCCCTGGTCAGCGGCCTGGTGGTCGGGAGTGTAGCCGGGCCGTGCCGGGG
>NZ_JBHWGD010000057.1:54874-57062 GCF_042733235.1 Kitasatospora sp. NPDC059722 | reverse complement strand
CATCGAGGCCGGCCAACCGTTCGGGTGGCCGGCCTCGATGCCGGGCGCCGCCGTTTTCGGGGCGGCGGACCGGCCTTCGGAGGGGTTATTCGATTGACCGCCGGCTGCTTTCCGTCACAGTGACGCAATCCGTACATACCTTCGAAAGAAGGCAGCGGCCTTCCGCCGCACGGCCCGGTATGGTCTGGGGTAACCGCCGACGCGGGGTAACGACGTCCCCCCTCCGCGAGGAGTCCCCACGTGCTGATCACCCACGACACCGAGTGCGCGCTGAACACGCTCGTCGAGCTGCTCAACACCGCGCCCGAGGTCTGCGGCACCGAGCTGCTGCCGGACGTGGCCGCGCTCGACGCCTTCGTGGTCCACCAGGGGATCAGCGAGATCGACTCCCTCACCGAGGGCGACCTGCGCAGCGTGCAGGACCTGCGGTCGCGGCTGCGCGAGGTGTTCGGGACGGAGTCCACCGCGGCGGCGTCCGAGCTGGTCAACTCGATCGTCGCGGCCGCCGGCACGACGCCCCGGCTGACCAACCACGACCACCACGGGTGGCACATCCACTACTTCGCCCCGCACGCCGCGCTCGGCGACCTCTTGGCCGCCGAGCTGGGCATGGCGCTGGCGTTCATCTTCATGGCGGGCGAGAGCGAGCGGCTGCGCCGCTGCGAGGCGCCGGACTGCGCGCGCGTCTTCGTGGACCTCTCGCGCAACCGCTCCCGCCGCTACTGCGACAGCCGCACCTGCGGGAACCGGCTGCACGTCGCCGCCTACCGGGCGCGGCAGCGCTCGGCCGAGGCCGTGCCCTCCGCCTGAGGCCGCGGCCGCACGCCCCCGCGGTCGGTCAGATGCCGCGCTTGCGGAGGATCTCCTCGATGTCCGAGAAGTCGCCGAGGCCGTCGTCCTGCTTCTTCGCCGAGGCCTTCTTCGGCGCGGCTTTGGGCTGTGCCGCCTCGACCGCGGACCGCTCCGGCGTCCGGGCCGCCGCCGGGCGGGCCTCCGGCGCCTCGACCGCGCCGCGGCGGCTCACGAACCGCGTGGTGAGCAGCAGGGCGACGGAGATGCCGAGCAGCAGGATGCCGGTCCAGACGCGGGGGTCGAAGACCAGTTTGGTGGCCCACGTGCCGACCTCGTCGGCGATCGTGCGGGCGACCGGGAACAGGCCGGTCAGGTAGAGGCCCGCGGGCAGCAGGGCGACGGCGAACCAGCGGGTCGCGGAGAGGAAGCGGCGCCGGTAGGCGCGCAGGCCCGCGACGGCGACGCCGGCCGCCGTGAGTGCGAAGCTGACGGCCGCGCTCAGCACGGTGGCGTCCGGTCGGATCGGGTCGTCCTGGTCATGGGTGCCTCCTGTCGCCGGGCCCTCGGGCGCACCGCCGGGCGGCGCGGGGGCCCACTAGTGGAACACTGGGGGGATGATCGATGGTTCCCTTCCCCGTCTCGAGTTCTGGTGCGACCTCCAGTGCCCGGATTGCCGTACCGCCCTGGACGACGTACGGGCGCTTCGTGCCCAGTACGGTGACGCGCTGACGGTGGAGGTGAGGCACTTCCCGCTGGAGAAGCACAAGTACGCCTACGCGGCCGCCGAGGCGGCCGAGGAGGCCTTCGCGCAGGGGTTGGGGTGGCCGTTCGTGGAGGCGCTGCTGGCCCGCGTCGAGGAGCTGGACGCGAAGGGGCAGCAGGTGCTGCTGGACGTCGCGCGCGAGGTCGGGGTGGACGCCGACGAGGTCGACACGGCGCTGATCGACGGGCGGCACATGCTGACCGTGGACGCCGACCAGGCCGAGGGCAAGGCAATCGGGGTGGAGGGCACGCCGACGTACGTGATCGCGGGGAAGCGGCTGGACGGCGGGCAGAGCCAGGACGGCCTGCGCGAGCGGATCGTCGCCATCATCGAGGAGAAGAAAGCCTCCTGACGCATCGTCGGGTCACAGCGGCTTGCCGTAGAGGCGGTTGGTGACCCGGTAGCCGAGCGAGGCGTAGAGCCGGATGGCGACCTCGTTGACGGTGAAGACGTTCAGGCCGAGGGTGCGGACACCGGCGGCCAGGCACTCGCGTTCGGCGAGCAGCATCAGCGTCCGGCCGTGGGGGCCGCCCCCCGGGGGCGGGGGGGCCCCCCCCCCCCCCACCCACACGCGCGCGGCGCTTGGACGCGGGGGGTCGCGGGGGGGGTGGGCGCCACGCTGGGCACGACACA
>NZ_JBHWGD010000057.1:51463-54864 GCF_042733235.1 Kitasatospora sp. NPDC059722 | reverse complement strand
GGCGCCCGCCCCGCGGGGGGCGGCCCCCCCCCCCCGGGCGGGGGGGGGCCCCGGCCCGGGGGGGGGGGGGCACACCTCGACGACCATGACCCAGGCGAGCGGTTCGCCGTCCGGCAGGTCGCGCAGGTGGAGGTCCACCCAGAGCGAGCCGAGCGGCTCGGTGCCGGCTTCGTCCCCGCCACCGTAGAGGCGGCGCAGCGCGACGCCGGGGCTGTCGGCGCCCTGCGGGAGCAGGCGCTGGTGGTCGACGCCGGATTTGGCGCGGGCCTGCTCCTCGGTGAGGCCCGACTCCCGCAGCGAGCGGACGTAGTCCTCGGCGGCCCGGTCGAGCCAGGCCGGGAACTCCCCGGCCCCGATCGCGCGGGCGGTGACACCGGCCGGGAGGTCGGGGGGTGCGGTCAGGTGCTTGGCCAGGTTCCGCATCCGCTCGGTGTACCCGAGGGCGAGGGCGAGGCCGCGGGCGACCTGCGCGGACTCGGGGACGTCGATGTCCACGCGGGTGCAGCCCCAGCCGCGCAGCACCTCCTCGGCGGCCAGCGCGCCGAACGTCCCGCGGCCCCGGCCGCGCCCTTCACTGATCTCCAACTCGGCGATCTCTCCGAAGAGTTGACTGCCGTGCGGGACGGCGGTGGTGCGCAGGGCACCGACCTGGCGGCCGTTGGCGCAGATCTGCCAGCGTCTGGTGCGGCCGCCGGCGGGGGTGGGTGTCTCGGGGCCCTCGGGCCGCAGCGTGGAGGTCATGTGGTGGTCCCTTCCCCGCCCCGGGAGGCTTATCCGCCGGAGGCGGCTAAGGGCACGAGTCCGCCGGAGACGGCTAAGGACACCAGCCCGCCGGAGGCGGCCAAGGACACGAGTCCGCCGGAGACGGCTAAGGACACGAGCCCGCCGGAGCGGGCTCACGGGTCGAGGTCGTCGCCGCTGCGCTCGGCGAAGACCGCCATGGCCTTGGCGGTGACCGGGCCGATCCCGGGCAGTTCGCGGTCGTCGACGCGGGTGACGGCCTGGACGTCGCGCAGGGTGGAGGTCAGGAAGACCTCCTCGGCGTCCCGGAGGGCCTCCAGCGGGAGGTCGGTCTCCTCGGCGCCGCACCACTCGACGACGAGGGCACGGGTGATGCCGGCCAGGCAGCCGGAGGCGAGGGTGGGGGTGAGCAGGCGGCCGCCGATGACGACGAAGACGTTCGAGCCGGTGCCTTCGCAGAGCAGTCCGGCGGTGTTGGCGAACAGGGCCTCGGAGGCGCCGACGCGGTGGGCGGCGGCGAGGGCGACGACGTTCTCGGCGTAGGAGGTGGTCTTGAGGCCGGCGACGGCGCTGTGCTCGTTGCGGCGCCAGGGGACGACGGCGACGGCGGTGGTGTCGGGGCGCCGGTTCACGGGACCGATGGCGGCGACGAGGGTGGCGCCGGAGTCACCGCGCTCGGAGCCGAGGGGGGCGACGCCGCCGGTGTAGGTGACGCGCAGTCGGCCGAGCGGCATCGGGTTGGCGGCGAGGACCTGGGCGCAGGCCTCGCGGACCCGGTCGTGGTCGGGATCGGGCAGACCGAGGCCACGGGCGGAGCGGGTGAGGCGGTCGAGGTGGCGGGTGAGGGCGAACGCCCGGCCGTCGGCGGCCTTCATGGTCTCGAAGACGCCGTCACCGGTGGTGAGTCCGTGGTCGAGGACGGAGACGGCGGCGTCGGCGGAATCGACGAGCGTGCCGTTGACCCAGCTCTTGGTGGGGGTGTGCATCGGGCGCTGCTCCTCGGGGGCGGTTCTTCGGCGGGGGGCTGGGGGCTCTGCGGTCCTGCGGGTGCTGCGCGGCGTTCGCGGGCCTTCAGAGGGTCTCGCTGCCCGACGCTATCGCGACCAGACGGGCGGCCTTCAGTTCGGTTTCGGCCCACTCGCGGTCGGGGTCGGAGCCCCAGGTGATGCCGGCGCCGGTGCCGAAGCGCAGCACGGGGACGGCGGGGTCGGTGCGGTCGATCCAGAAGGTCCGGATGCCGACGGCGAGTTCACCTTCGCCCCGGTCGGCGTCGACCCAGCCGACGGCCCCGCAGTAGGGGCCGCGCGGGGCGGTTTCGAGGGCTTCGATGATCCGCAGGGCGCTGGACTTGGGTGCGCCGGTGACGGATCCGGGCGGGAAGGTGGCGCCCAGGAGCTCGGGCCAGCCGACGCCGTCGCGCAGGGTGCCCTCGACGGTGGAGACGAGGTGGACGAGGCCGGGGTGCTTCTCGACGGCGCACAGGTCGGGGACGGTGACGCTGCCGGTCGCGCAGACGCGGCCGAGGTCGTTGCGGACCAGGTCGACGATCATCACGTTCTCGGCGTGGTCCTTGTCGAGGAGGTCGTCCTCGGTGCGGCCGGTGCCCTTGATCGGGCCGGAGGAGACGGTGCGGCCGGAGCGGCGCAGGTAGAGCTCGGGCGAGGCGGTGGCGATCTCGACGCCGTGGTCGGGCAGCCGGATCGTGCCCGCGTAGGGGGCGGGGTTGCCGTGGGCGAGGAGTCCGGTGAGGGCGTCGACGTCCGTGCGACCGGGATCGGGCAGCGGTGCGGAGAGCACGCGGCAGAGGTTGGCCTGGTAGACCTCGCCGGCGGCTATGTGCTCGCGGATGCGGCGGACGCCCGCGGTGTAGGCGTCGCGGTCCAGGGAGCTGTGCCAGTCGCCGGCGTCCGGTCCGTGCCAGCCGGCGCCGGAGGGCGGGGCGGGGGCGGGGCGGACGTCGTCGAAGCGGGCGCAGGTGAGGCGGCCCTCGAAGTCGTAGGCCACCGCCCAGTAGCCGGCGGAGTCCAGCGCGGCCGGGTCCGAGGTGACGTCGCGCAGGCCGGTGGCGAGGCGGCCGCCGAAGCGGGCGAGCGGGGTCTGGGGGGCGGTGCGGCCGGACACGGTTCTCCTGCGCGGTGGTGCTGGGCGGCGGTGCCTGAAGTGTAGGTCGGGGGCGCTCGACGAGGCCGGGGGCGTACGCCGGAACGACCGGGCGCGAGCGGCTTCCGGGTGTGCACCGAGTGCACGCTGCGGGAACGGATTTTTAGCTGGCCCGGGAATCCGCTAGAGTTCAACACGTCGCCAGGGAGCGCAGCCGAAGAAAAGCGGTGAAGGTCCCGGGAGGCAGGCGGACGTGGCTCAGTTGGTAGAGCATCACCTTGCCAAGGTGAGGGTCGCGAGTTCGAATCTCGTCGTCCGCTCGATGGGGAACAGTGTAAGATCGTTCTCCGAGTGTTGCCTGGTGGAGTGGCCGAGAGGCGAGGCAACGGCCTGCAAAGCCGTGTACACGGGTTCAAATCCCGTCTCCACCTCCAAGAGGATCGCCCGGTTCCGCCGGGAGAACCTCCCCGCGCGATTAGCTCAGCGGGAGAGCACTACCTTGACACGGTAGGGGTCACTGGTTCAATCCCAGTATCGCGCACGTCGGATCCTCCGGGGTC
>NZ_JBHWGD010000057.1:16105-51364 GCF_042733235.1 Kitasatospora sp. NPDC059722 | reverse complement strand
CTGCTGCAGGACCGCCACACCAGGCGCGATTAGCTCAGCGGGAGAGCACTACCTTGACACGGTAGGGGTCACTGGTTCAATCCCAGTATCGCGCACGTCGGATCCTCCGGGGTCTGCTGCAGGACCGCCACACCAGGCGCGATTAGCTCAGCGGGAGAGCACTACCTTGACACGGTAGGGGTCACTGGTTCAATCCCAGTATCGCGCACAGTAACGGCCGGGGCCGCGATCCGTCAGGGTCGCGGCCCCGGCCTTTTGCGTGGGCCGTGAGAAAAAGAGAAGAGCCGCGTACGGTCGCCCTCACCGACGTCCGTACGCGGCGTCTCCGCCTGCCGGGGCGCTCTGCGCACCGCTCCTCGCCCGTCCGCGTCTCAACGCGGGCACGGCCTCCCCGGCGACACTGGCTCCCCGTCCCCAGGGGATCAGTGTCCGTTCCGCGGCCGGCCACGGGGGCCGGCCAAGTCTCAGTGGATGATCAGGTCTGCCACTGCCTGGACCTGGTTCGCCATCTGGTCCCACCCGCCGAACAGGGCCACCAGCAGCACCGCGCACGGCAGGGCGATGGCCAGCGCCACCGCGGGGTGCCGCGTCGGCTCGGCGGTGCGGGGCAAGGTGAAGGCCGGCCGACGGCGGCGGGGGGTTCCCGTGAGCTGCGGTGCCATGCCCTTACTCCTGATCCGGTCTCGGAGCCGTTCGCCCGGTCGAGTTGGCGCGGTGGACGGCTAACCTCGGGGGACGAGCTCCCCGTCCACCGCTGAGGACAACGCTATGGCTCGGGGGGCCGTTCGGGCGTCATGCCGTCGTACTGTTCCTCGGGCATCCCCGAGGATGACGGTCCGACTTAGGGACTACTACCGCAGGGGGAGACGGTCTCGACCGGGCCCCCGGGGGAACCCTGAGAGACGACCCCGAGAAACGTTTCGGCACCCTCATGACCAGCAGGTCAGTGCAAGATCGGACAATCGCACGGTGGCTTGAGGTGTTGCGTATCAGCACACCGCAGCGGGCAGTCCGTAAGCTGTGCCGGACAGGAACTGACGATGCCCCAACCGACGGGGCCTCACCCACGGGCTGACGGGGAACGGACATGGCGATGATGCGGCTGAGGCGTGAGGACCCCCGCATCGTCGGGCCGTACCGCCTCCACCGGCGACTGGGGGCCGGCGGCATGGGGGTCGTCTACCTCGGCTCCGACCGGCGCGGGCAGCGGGTCGCCCTCAAACTGATCCGCGCCGAACTCGCCGAGGACCAGGAGTTCCGCACCCGCTTCGCCCGCGAGATCGCCGCCGCCTCGCGCATCCGCGGCGGCTGCACGGCGCGCGTCGTCGGCTCCGACATCGAGGCCGACCGCCCCTGGCTCGCCACCGCCTACGTGCCCGGGCCCTCCCTCTACAAGCGCGTCGGCGACGAAGGACCGCTCGGCTGGCAGGAGGCCGCCCGGGTCGGCGCCGCGCTCGCCGACGGACTCGTGAAGGTCCACGAGGCCGGGGTCGTCCACCGCGACCTCAAGCCCTCCAACATCCTGCTCTCGCCGCGCGGCCCGCGGATCATCGACTTCGGCATCGCCTGGTCGCGCGGGGCCAGCACGCTCACCCACGTCGGCACCGCCGTCGGCTCGCCCGGCTTCCTCGCGCCCGAACAGGTCCGCGGGGTCGCCGTCACGCCCGCGACCGACGTGTTCGCCTTCGGCGCGACGCTCGCCTACGCGCTCACCGGGGACACGCCGTTCGGCTCCGGGGCCTCGTCGGAGGTCATGCTCTACCGGGTCGTCCACGAGGAGCCCGACCTCTCGGACGTGCCGCCGCAGCTCGCGCCGCTGATCCGGGCCTGCCTGGCGAAGGAGCCCGCCGAACGGCCCGGCGCGGCCGCCCTGCACGAGCGGCTCAGCGAGCTCGCGGCCCGCGGAGCGGCGGCCGCCGGCGGCGGGCGCGTCATGCGGCGCGCCTCGGCGACTCCCCCGCCCGCGCCCGAGGCGGACGCCCCGGGCGGCGTGCGGCACGGCGTGCCCGCGCCCGGACGCTCCCCGGACCCGGCGGCCGCGGCACGTGCCCGGGCCGTGGCGGGCAGCCGGCCCGGAGCCTCCGGGCCCGGCGCGGCGCAGCGGCGCCCGCAGGGGGCGGCCGGCCCGCACCCCAGACCCGAGGCGGCCTCGGGGGGACGCCCGGTGCGGGACCGTCAGCAGACGCCCGCGCCCGGCCAGCCCGGCGGCCGTGACCGCGGGCGGCCCCGCGACCGTCAGCACACCCCCGCCCCGGGGCGGCCGACCACCCCGCGGCAGCGGCTGCTGCGGCAGCGGCTCGTCGTCTTCGTCACGGTGACGATCGGGGTGGCGCTCGCCATCGCGGCGGCCCAGGGGTGCGAGAACCGCAGCAACCAGGGCATGCGGCCCTCGGGCCTGCCGACGATGGTCGTCCTCCCCACCGGGCTGTCGGTGGACGGCGCGGCAGTGCCGGGCACGGCCTCGGCGACGCCCTCGGCGACGGCGTCGGTGACGGCCTCGGCGACGCCCGTGGCGGCGGCGGCACGAGGCGGGACGGGAGCGGGCGCGGCGGCTTCGGGGACGGGTGCGACAGGTTCGGGGACGGGTGCGGCCGACCTGGGGCTGGCTCCTGCGCAGGCGCCGGGCCCGGCCGTGGACTGGCCCAACCGGACCTACCCCGACGGCGCGGGCGGCCCCGGAATCGCCCTGCGCGAGGGGCGCTCGGCCGCGGGCGGGCCGCAGGTGTCGCTCAGCTCGGTGCTGCCGACCCGGTACAAGGGCTCGCCAGCGACGGTGGTCGTGCTCCGCCGGGCCGAGGGCTCGGTGCCGGTCGACCTCGTACAGCTGTACACCTTCTCCGGGGACAACCCGGTCGCCGCCGCCGCCCGCTCCTCGACGGCCGATCCGCAGGCCACGGCCTCCTGGCGGCTCGACGCCGGAGCGGTCGTCCGGGAGGAGCGCGTCGCCCAGACCGGGGCCGTCACCTCCACCCGCTACACCGTCCGCCCGGACGGCTCCCTCGACGAGTCCTGGCCCGGCGCAGGCGCCTCCGGCGGCACCGGCCTCACCGCCGCTCCCCCGGCCGCCGCGGCCCCGGCCCTGCCGACCACCGCGGCGGGCTGACGGCGGGCCGCGGGGGGCGGAGCAGCGGAGAGTTCCGGCCATCGTCTTGCGCCCCCTGATGAGCCGGGGACCACAACCACGCGAGACCGAACGACGGGACCGCGAGCAGTTCCGGGCCGCGCAGTTCCCCGCGGGCGAGGGTGCGGCGGGCCGCTGCTACGGGGTCGTCACGGCGTAGAAGGCCACGGCGGCGGCCGCGCCGACGTTGAGGGAGTCGATGCCGTGGGCCATCGGGATGCGGACGGCGTGGTCGGCGGCCTCGATCGCCCCGGGGGTGAGGCCGTCGCCTTCGGCGCCGAGCATCAGGGCGGTCTTGGGCAGGCTCTGCGGGGCCAGGCTCGACAGGTCGACGGCGCTCTCGGCGGGGGTGAGCGCCAGGAGGGTGAATCCGGCGTCGCGGACCGTCGTCAGGGCGGCGGGCCAGGGGTCGAGGCGCGCGTAGGGGACGGCGAAGACGGCGCCCATGGAGACCTTGACGGCGCGCCGGTAGAGCGGGTCCGCGCAGTCGGGTGAGAGCAGGACGGCGTCCATGCCGAGGGCGGCGGCGCTGCGGAAGATCGCGCCGAGGTTGGTGTGGTCGACCAGGCCTTCGAGGACGGCGACCCGGCGGGCGCCCGCCAGCACGGCGGCGGCGTCCGGGAGGGGCTTGCGCTCCATCGAGGCGAGGGCGCCGCGGTGCACGTGGTAGCCGGTGACGGCCTCGGCGAGGGCCGGTTCGACGACGTGGACGGGGGCGTCGGCCTCCGCGATGACGTCGGCCATGACGTCCAGCCACTTGGAGGTCAGCAGCATCGACCGCATCCGGTAGCCGGCGGCGAGGGCGCGGCGGATGACCTTCTCCCCCTCCGCGATGAACAGGCCCTCGGCGGGCTCGCGCCGGCGGCGCAGTTCGACGTCGGTGAGGCCGGTGTAGTCGCCGAGGCGGGGGTCGGCCGGGTCGGTGATGGTGCTGGGTTCGGACACCCTGCGATCTTGCCAAGGCCGGGCGGTGAAGGCCAAACGGCGGAAGGAGTCGGACGGTTTGGCCTTGGCCCCGCGCCGATCGGAGTGCAAATATGACCGTATGGCCCGTTTTCCGGGTCGATCCTGGGCTCCGTCGGCCTCTGGTGCTTCTGGATCCGCCGGCTCCTCCGGTGGACGCCCTCATGGTCGGCAACAGCAGCAGAACGTCCGTCGCGCGTGGCCGGTGAACCTCCGGTCCGTGGCCGGTCAGGTGTTCGTGCTGCAGATCCTCGTGGTGCTGCTGCTCGTGGTGGCCGCCGGGGTGGCGCTCGTCGTGCAGTCCCGCAACGACGCGGACAACGAGGCCCGCAACCGGTCGGTCGCGGTCGCACAGACCTTCGCCCACTCGCCGGGGATCGTCGAGGCGCTGCGCTCCCCCGATCCGACGGCGATCCTGCAGCCGCGGGCGCAGGCCGCGCGGGTGGCGTCGGGCGTCGACTTCATCGTCGTCCTGAACAACGACGGCATCCGCTACACCCACCCCAACCCGGCCCGGATCGGCCAGAAGTTCATCGGAACCTACGAACCGGCCCTGCAGGGCCACGTGGTGATCGAGCAGATCAGCGGGACGCTCGGCCCGCTGGTCCAGGCGGTCGTGCCGGTGTACGCGCCGGACGGCTCGGTGGTCGGGCTGGTGTCGGCCGGCGTGACGCTCGCGAACGTGAGCACCGCGAGCCAGCGGCAACTGCCGGTGGTGCTGGGCGCCGCCGCGGGCGCGGTCGTGCTGGCGACGCTCGGGACGGCGCTGATCAGCCGGCGGCTGCGGCGCCAGACGCACGGCCTCGGGCCGACCGAGATGACCCGGATGTACGAACATCACGCGGCCGTGCTGCACGCGGTGCGCGAGGGCGTGCTGATCGTCGGCGGGGACGGGCGCCTGCTGCTCTGCAACGACGAGGCGCACCGGCTGCTCGGCCTGCCGGCGGACGCCGAGGGGCGGCTGGTGACCGAGCTGGGGCTGGAGCGCGCCCCCGAGGAACTGCTGACCGCGAACCTGCCGGTCACCGACCAGGTGGTGATGGCCGGGGAGCGGCTGCTGGCCGTCAACATCCGGCTCACCGACCGGGACGGCGGCCCGCCCGGCTTCGTCGCGACGCTGCGCGACTCCACCGAGCTGCTGGCGCTGTCCGGCCGGGTCGAGGTGGCGCAGCGGCGGCTGCGGCTCCTGTACGACGCCGGGGTGACGGTGGGGAGCACGCTGGACGTGACGCGGACGGCGGAGGAGCTGGCGCACGTCGCGGTGCCGCGGTTCGCGGACTTCGTGACGGTGGACCTGGCCGAGCAGGTGCTGGCGGGCGAGGAGCCGCCGCCGGGTCCGTCGCTGGGGCGGATGCGCCGGGCGGCGGTGGCGGGCGTCCGGTCCGACGCGCCGTTCCACCCGGTGGGGACGGTGCTGGACGTGGTGCCGGCAACGCCGCTGGCGGGGGCGCTGCACAGCGGGGAGCCGGGCCTGGAGCCGCGGCTGGCCGAGGCGGTGGAGTGGCGGGAGCAGGATCCGGAGCGGTCGGCGCGGGTGCTGGCGTACGGGGTGCACTCGCTGCTGCGGGTGCCGCTGCGGGCGCGCGGGGTGCTGCTGGGGGTGGCGCGGTTCTGGCGGGCGGACCGGGCGGAGCCGTTCGAGACGGACGACCTGGCGCTGGCGGAGGAGCTGGTGGCCCACGCGGCGGTGTGCATCGACAACGCGCGGCGGTTCACCCGCGAGCACGCGATGGCGGTGACCCTCCAGCACAGTCTGCTGCCGCGCAGCCTGCCGGTGCAGAACGCGCTGGACGTCGCGCACCGCTACCTGCCCGCGCAGGAGGGCGTGGGCGGGGACTGGTTCGACGTGATCCCGCTGCCGGGTGCGCGGGTGGCGCTGGTGGTCGGGGACGTGGTGGGCCACGGGCTGCACGCGGCGGCGACGATGGGGCGGCTGCGCACGGCGATCCACAACTTCTCGACGCTGGACCTGCCGCCGGACGAGCTGCTGGGGCACCTGGACGACCTGGTGAACCGGATCGACCAGGATGAGGCGGCGAGCGGGGAGAGCTCCGAGCTGGCCGGGGCGACCTGCCTGTACGCGATCTACGATCCGGTGTCGCGCCGCTGCACGCTGGCGAGCGCCGGGCATCCGCCGCCGGCCGTGGTCGGCCCGGACGGGCGGGTGGAGTTCCCGGAGCTGCCGACCGGGCCGCCGCTGGGGCTGGCGGTGCTGCCGTTCGAGACGGCCGAGCTGGAGCTGGCCGAGGGCAGCCGGCTGGTGCTGTACACGAACGGGCTCGTGGAGGACCGCGACCGGGACATCGACGAGGGGCTGGAGCGGCTGCGGGCGGCGCTGACCGGGCCGGCGCGCACGCCCGAGCAGACCTGCGCGGACGTGCTGGGCGCCCTGCTGCCGGAGCGTCCGCAGGACGACATCGCGCTGCTGGTGGCGCGGACCCGGGTGCTGGCGGCGGAGCGGGTGGCGGAGTGGGAGGTGCCGTCCGACCCGGCCGCCGTGGGGCCGGTCCGCAGGGCGGTGGCGGACCGGCTGGAGTCGTGGGGGCTGGACGAGGCCGCGTTCGTCACCGAGCTGATCCTGAGCGAGCTGGTGACCAACGCGATCCGGTACGGCTCCGGGCCGATCCGGGTGCGGCTGCTGCGGGACCGCTCGCTGATCTGCGAGGTGTCGGACGGCAGCAGCACGTCACCGCACCTGCGGTACGCGGCGACGACGGACGAGGGCGGGCGCGGGCTGTTCCTGGTCGCGCAGTTCGCGGACCGCTGGGGGACGCGCTACACGGCGACGGGGAAGGTGATCTGGACGGAGCAGCCCCTGGAGTAGCCGCCGGGGGACGCCGTCCTGGCGGAGTGGGACGTCGGACGGGCCGACTTCCCACTCCGCCGGGACTACTACCGTCCGCCGGGACTACTACCGTCCGCCGGGACTACTTCCGGAAGGCCGCCGCGAGGACGTTGACCACGTCGCCGATGACGATCACGGCCGGCGGCTTGATGCCCTCGGCCTCGACCACGGCGCCGACGGTGGCCAGGGTCGCGTCCACCCGGCGCTGGGCCGCGGTGGTGCCCTCCTGGACGATCGCGACCGGGGTGTCCCCGGCGCGGCCGTGCGCGACGAGCTCCGCCGCGATCGCGGCGATCTTGTCGACCGCCATGAGCAGCACCAGGGTGCCGCTCATCTTCGCCGCGGCCTCCCAGTTGGTCAGCGAGCGCTCGTCGCCCGGGCCGACGTGGCCGGAGATCACGGTGAACTCGTGGGTCATGCCGCGGTGGGTGACCGGCACCCCGGCGGCCGCCGGGACGCTGATCGAGCTGGAGATGCCCGGCACGACGGTGACCGGCAGCCCGGCCTCGGCACAGGCCAGCAGCTCCTCGCCGCCGCGGCCGAAGACGTACGGGTCGCCGCCCTTGAGCCGGACCACGAACTTGCCCGCCTTGGCGTGCTCGATCAGCGTCCGGTTGATCGCCTCCTGGGCCATGAAGCGGCCGTAGGGGATCTTGGACGCGTCGATCACCTCGACGTGCTCGGGCAGCTCGGCCAGCAGCTCGCGCGGGGCGAGGCGGTCCGCGACGACGACGTCCGCGTCCGCGAGCAGGCGCCGGCCGCGCACGGTGATCAGGTCCGGGTCGCCCGGGCCGCCGCCGACCAGGGCGACGCCGGCGCCGTGCGCGCGGTACTGGCGGGCGGCCAGCGAGCCGTCCCGCAGGCCGTCCACGATGGCGTCGCGCAGGCCGGCGGAGTGGCGCGGGTCGCCGGTGAGGA
Source organism: Kitasatospora sp. NPDC059722 (assembly GCF_042733235.1). Classification (NCBI taxonomy): domain Bacteria; kingdom Bacillati; phylum Actinomycetota; class Actinomycetes; order Kitasatosporales; family Streptomycetaceae; genus Kitasatospora; species Kitasatospora sp. NPDC059722. The sequence goes on along the minus strand of NZ_JBHWGD010000057.1, from coordinate 43,517 downwards.
CGGCGACGGTGGCGCCCGCGTCCCGGCCGCTGGCCGGGGTCCAGGCGGTCGCGGCGGCGGCGTCGTCACTGCGGGCGCAGAACACCCGCTCGCGCTCGGCCTCGGCGCTGACCCGCGCGTTCACCGCCGGGTCGTCGGTGGCCACCAGGGCGTACCAGGTGTCGGCCAGGTCCCCGTCCAGGTAGGGGCGGGCGTGCCAGGTGAGCTCGCCCGCGTCGGCCATCGCCTGGACGGCCGGGGTGGTGCTCGGCGATATCAGGTGCAGCTCCGCGCCGGTCGCGATCAGCGCGGGCAGCCGGCGCTGCGCGACCTGCCCGCCGCCGACCACGACCACGCGGCGGCCGGCGAGCAGCAGCCCGACCGGGTAGGGGGTACGGCCTTCGGTGCTGGGGTGCGGGGTGGGCGCGCTCATCGGCGGTGCTCCTGATCGGGAATGCGGGGTTGGGATGCGGACAGACGCCGCTCCGCGGACCGGCGCGCCCTCGGGCCGGTCCGCGGAGCGGTGACGGGAACGTCAGGCCTTCTCGGTGACCCCGGCGGAGTCGAAGGTGGCTACATCGTGCATCGCGCGGGCCGCACTCTGCACCAGCGGCAGGGCCAGCAGGGCACCGGTGCCCTCGCCGAGCCGCAGGTCCAGGTCGATCAGCGGACGCAGACCGAGCCGCTCCAGCGCGGCCTGGTGGCCGGGCTCGGCGGAGCGGTGACCGGCGATGCAGGCCGCCAGCACCTCGGGGGCGATCGCCTTGGCCACCAGGGCGGCCGAACCGGCGATCACGCCGTCCAGCACGACCGGGGTGCGCAGCGAGGCGGCGCCCAGCAGGAAGCCGGCGATCGCGGCGTGCTCCAGGCCGCCGATGGCGGCGAGGACGCCGATCGGGTCGGCCGGGTCGGGCCGGTGCAGGGCCAGCGCGGCGCGGATGACCTCGACCTTGCGGGCGTGCGTCTCGTCGTCGATGCCGGTGCCGCGGCCGGTGACCTCGGCCGGGTCGAGGCCGGTGAAGACCGAGATCAGGGCGGCCGAGGCGGTGGTGTTGGCGATCCCCATGTCGCCGGTGACCAGAGCCTTGTTGCCGGCCGCGACGAGGTCGCGGGCGGTCTCGATGCCGACCTCGATCGCCTGGACGGCCTCCTCGCGGCTCATCGCCGGGCCCTGGGTCATGTCGTCGGTGCCGGGCTTGACCTTGCGCGGCAGCAGACCGGTGGCCCGGCCCTGCTGGACGGCGTCGGGCAGCTCGGCGGCGACGCCGACGTCGACCACGCAGACCTCGGTGCCGATCTGCTTGGCGAAGGCGTTGACGACCGCTCCCCCGGCGAGGAAGTTGCCGACCATCTGGGCCGTCACCTCCTGCGGCCAGGGGCTGACGCCCTGGGCGTGCACGCCGTGGTCACCGGCGAAGATCGCGACGCAGGCGGGCTCCGGGACCGGCGGCGGGCACTTGCGGGACAGGCCGCACAGCTGGGCGGAGATGATCTCCAGCATGCCGAGCGAGCCGGCCGGCTTGGTCATCCGCTTCTGGCGGTCCCAGGCCTCGCCGAGCGCCTTGGCGTCCAGCGGGCGGATGCCGCGCAGGGTCTCGGCGAGCAGGCTCTGCGGCTCCTCGCCGGGCAGCGCGCGGTTGCCGTACTGCTCCTCGTGGACGACCCAGGACAGCGGGCGCTTCTTGGCCCAGCCCTGCTGCTCCAGCTCGGGCTCGTCCGGGAAGGAGTCGACGAAGCCGACGCACAGGTAGGCGACGACCTCCAGGTGCTCGGGCAGGCCGAGCTCGCGGACCAGCTCCTCGTCGTCGAAGAAGCTCACCCAGCCGACGCCCAGGCCCTCGGCGCGGGCGGCCAGCCAGAGGTTCTCGACGGCCAGGGCGGCCGAGTACGGGGCCATCTGGGGCTGGGTGTGGCGGCCCAGGGTGTGCCGGCCGCCGCGGGTGCGGTCGGCGGTGACCACGATGTTGACCGGGGTTTCGAGGATCGCCTCGATCTTGATCTCGCGGAACTGCTTGGCGCGGCCCTTGGGCAGCGAGTCGGCGTACGCCTCGCGCTGGCGCTCGGCCAGGGCGTGCATGCGCCGGCGGGTCTTCGCGGAGCGGATCACCACGAAGTCCCACGGCTGGGAGTAGCCGACGCTGGGCGCGGTGTGGGCGGCCTCCAGGACGCGGATCAGCACCTCGTGGGGGATCGCGTCCGGGCGGAAGCCGTTGCGGATGTCGCGGCGCTCGCGGATCACCTGGTGGACGGCGTCGCGGCCGGCGTCGTCGTAGCCGGGGGCGGCGGGGCCGCGGGGCTCGGCGGGCTCCTGCTCGGCGTCCTGGGGCTCGGCCTGGGCGTCTTCCTGGGCGTCGGCGGGCTGCTCGGCGGTGTCCTGGGCGGGCTCGGCGGCGGGTTCGGCCTCGACGGCGGCGGGCTCGACGGCGGCGGGCTCGGCCACGGGCTCGGCGGCGGGCTGGGGCTCGGCCTCCGGGGTCTCGGCGGCCGGGGCGTCCTGGACGGGCTCGGCCGCGGGCTCGACGGCCTCGGCCGCCTCGGCGACCTCGGCGACGGACTGCGGCTGCTCGGCGTCGGGCACGACGGCCTCGACCGCCTCCACGACCTCGGCCGCCACGGCCTCGACGGCTTCGACGGCTTCGACGGCCACAGCCTCAACGGCCGGGGCCTCGACCGGAGCGGCCTCCTGCGGCTGCTCGGCCTCGACCGCGGGGACGGCCTGACCGGACGGCATCTCGCCGGTACCGGCGGCGGTCTCGGCGGCGGCCTGCGGCTCGGCGTGAGCGACCTCGACGGCCTCGGGGGCGACGGCCTCGACCGCCGCCACGACCTCGACGGCCACGGCTTCGGCTGCTTCGACGACCACGGCCTCAACGGCCGGGGCCTCGACCGGCGCGGCCTCCTGCGGCTGCTCGGCCTCGACCGGCACCGCCTCGACAGCGACGGCCTCGACCATCTCGGCGGGCTGCACCGGCTCGGGCTCGACGACGGCCTCCGGCGTGCCCTCGGCGGGCGCTATGGGAGCGGGCTGCGGCGCGACGGCCTCCTCGGCCACCGGCGCATGCTCGGCCACCGGCGCCTGCTCGGTCGCCTCGACCTGCGGCAGGCCGTGCGGGGTCGGCGCGGCGAGGAAGGCGGAGATGCGGCGGGGCGGCTGCGCGGCCTGCGACTGCTCGTCGGCGACGGGCGCCTCGACGGCCTCCGTCAGAACCGGCTCTACGACGGGCTCGACGGCGACTGGCTCGACAACGACGGCCTGCGGCGCGGCCTCGACCACCGGCTCGGCGGCGGGCTCGGTCACGAACTCGGCGACGGCCTGCGGCGCGGCCTCGGCCACGGCTTCGGCCACGGCTTCGGTGACGGCGGCCTCGACCACCTCGACGACCTCGATCGCCCCGGCCGTCGGCACGGCCAGGCCGCCCGTGACCGGCTCCCCGAGCGGCACCTGCACGCCACCCGGGATCTCCTGGGCGGCCTGCTGCGGGAGGTGGACGTCCGCCACCGCGAGCGGGACCTCGGCGACCGGCACGGCGTCGACGGCCGGCGGCATCGGCGCGACCGGGACGGGCTGCGCCAGGGGCGCCGCCATCGGCGCCTGGGCCTCGGCCGGGCGGCCGACGACCGGGATGCCGTGCGCGGGGGTGGCGCCCAGGGACGGGCCGCGGTCGGCGAGCGAGCGGACCGGCACCTGGCCGGTCATCATCGACGGGTCCGGGATCGGCGGACCGGCGTGCAGCGGGCGGCGCGGCGGCTGAGCCTGCGTCACCGGCTCCTGGAACACCGGGGCCGCCGGAGCGACGGGGGCGGCCTGCACGGCCTGCTGGTACTGCTCGGCGCCCGCCACCGGCGGGTCGACCGGCGGCCAGGACGGCTCGACCGGCGTGCCGTCCTGGAGCGGCGCGACCATCATCTGATCGGCCGGCAGCTGCTCGGCGGGGACGGCCACGGCCGGCTCGCCCCACGAGCCCTGCGGGCCGGGCATCAGCAGGACGTCGTCCTCGTCGTCGAGCCCGTCCGCCTGGTCGGGCTGGTCGAGGAAGTGGAAGGCCGGGCGCGGGGCGCCCTGGTCGACCGCCCAGCCCTCGCCGGGCACGCCGTACGCGGGCACGCCCTGCGGGTGGCCCTGCGTCGGGATGACGCCGACGGCGGGCGGCACCGCGCCGTGGAGGCCGGGTCCGGGCACCGAGGGGTTCGGGATCGCTCCGCCGTCCGTCATGACACCCGGCACGGGTGCGACGCCCTGCACGGGTGCGGCGACGACCCCCTCCGGGCCGCCGAGCGGGTCGGGCCCGGTGTGCAGGTGCTCCGGCAGTCCCTCGCCCGGGACATGGCCGCCATCGGTCATCGTCAAAGCTCCTTCCAGGCCGCTGCCGCGCCCTCGGCGACACGATCACCGACCGCAGCGCCCATCCGCACGGGCCGGGCCTGCACCGACCCGCCCCTCAACCACGTACGGCCGCCGCGCCGAGGCGCTGCGGCCAAAGTCATTCCGGTGAGCTGCCGCGCCCCGGCCCACGCGCCTCCCCCTGTGGGGCGGCCCGCCATCTGAAACAACGACAACCCGGGGCGACCGGCACCACCGCACCGGACCCTACGGCATTCTCCAGGTCCGGCACGCGGCCCGTCGAATTGCCCACACTCCGAGCGCGGCCGGATTGCACCACGTCAAAAGGGTGACAAACCGACCGGATCGGGCAGGTCACCGACCACCGCCGCCGACCAGGACGCCACACTACCGGCCCGGCGCCGTCACCTCTCGAATCAGTGTCCGGATGCGACCTGGATCACCGCCGGCCCCCCTGCGGCATCCTCACCCGGAACACCGGCCGGGCCCGGGGCCTTCACACGATCTGCTCACCCCAGAGCAACAGCGCGCCCGCTCCGTCCGCCCCCAGTGCCACCCCTCCGCCGTCGGCGGCGAGCAGCGGGGCCGACTGCAGCAGGGCGCCGTCCGCCCGGTAGCCGGCCTCGGTGATCGCCCGGCGGAACTCCTCGGCCTCGGCGAAGGTGCGGGCCACGGTGACGAACCGTTCGGGTCTGCGGGCCAGTACCGCGCGGACGACCTGGAGGCCGCCCGCCTCGACCACGGCGACGTCCGGCTCCGGCAGTCCGCCGAGCACCTCGGGGCCCTGCCCGTGCACCGTCTCCACCTCGACGCCGTAGCGGCGCGCGTTGACGGTGATCCGGGCGCAGGCCGAGCGGGAGGCCTCGACGGCGACGACGGCCGCGCCGAAGCGGGCCGCCTCCACCGCGAGGGCGCCGCTGCCCGCGCCGACCGACCAGACCAGGTCCCCCGGACGAGCACCCAGACGGGCCAGCACCAGGGCGCGCGCGTGCGCGGGAAGCGCCTCCGATGCGCCGGGGTCGTCCGCCGCGCGCCCGGCGCCCGCGTAGGCGTCGCCGGGGAGCGCCCAGCCGCGGTCCGCGCCGGGGAAGCCGATCGGGCGCCCGGCGAGCCAGCCGGCCGCCTCGTCCACCGGGACGGCCGGGGCGCCGCTGTTGCCGCCGATCACCAGGACGACGTTGGGATCGCGCCACGCGTGGTCGGCGATCCGGTCGGAGGTGAGGACGGTGACGTCCTCGTCCGGCGTGCCGAGGCCCTCGCAGACGACGAACGTCCGGTGCACCCCGCGCAGCATGAGGGCGAGTTCGCCCGGCCCGGCGCCGGGGGCGGTGAGCACCGCGACCTTGGGATGGGCCCGGCAGATGTTGGCCGCGCGGCGCAGCCGGCCGCCGTGGGCGCTGACCACCTGGGCGTCCTCCCAGGGCATGCCGGCCCGGGCGAAGGCGGTGGCGACGGAGGAGACGGCGGGCAGGACCTCCAGTTCGAGGCCGTACTCGGGGCGGCGCAGGGTGCGGACGACGCCGAAGAAGCCCGGGTCGCCCTCGGCGACCACGACCGCGGCGCCGCGGTGCTCGGCGATCCGGCGGGCGGCCTGGCGGATGTTGCCGAGCACGATCCGCTCGGCGGCGGGCGGCACCGGGAGTGCGCCCAGTTGGTAGGGGGCGCCGGCGACCAGGGTCGCCGCGGCGAGGGCCGCGCCGGCGGCCTCGGTCAGCGGCGTGCCGTCCCACCCGATGACCGTGATCCGGTCAGCCATCTGCGGCCGTTCTCCCTCGACTCGGTGCGCGCCCCGGTGCGCACCTCGGTGCGCCGACAAACCGCGCCGCAGTACGGCGCCGGACAGAGGCTACCGGGTGTGTTCCCGCCCCGCGCCGGGGGCACCTCCCGGCCGCCGGGCCGGGGGAGTGCCGCACACGTGTGCGCGAAGCCCGGGGACAGCCCGGTGGGGAGTCAGTCGCGCAGGACGTAGCGGTGGTCGCCGTGCCGGCCGGAGTGCTCGGGCTCGGGGGCCTCCATGTCCTCGGGCAGGAGGCTCCACAGGATGACGTCACTGCGGCTCTCTCCCCCGGCCTGGCGGCCGGGAGGTGCCCCCACCACCTCGCCGGACTCCCCCCGGACTATCCAGGCGCTGCGCAGCACGCCCTCGCTGATCCCGCCGATCTTCTGGGCGACCTGCTGGGCGGCGGTGTTCCCGGCGGCGGTGCGCATCTCCAGGCGCAGGAAGCCGCGGTCCTCGAAGAGCCACTGGGCGACGCCGAGGACGGCCTCCGGCGCGTAGCCCTCACCGCGCGCCCAGGCGGCGGTGACGTAGGCGATCTCGGTGCTGCGCAGCCGCCAGTCGGTGGCGCGCAGCTCGACCAGGCCGACCAGGCGCTGGGTGAGGTGCTCGGTGACGGCGAAGACGATGCCGCGCCCGGCGGCCCGGTGGGAGGGGGCGAGGGTGCGGGCGAGGTCGGCCGCGTACTGCTCGGTGAAGGGGTGCGGCAGGTCCGTCCAGGCGAGGACGAGGTCGTCGGCCATCATCGTGGCGAGACCGGGCGCGTCGTCCTCCGAAAGCGGCCGCAGCAACAGCCGTTCGGTGCTGATGGCGGTCTCGGGGAAGCTCGCTGCCATGCCGTCTCTCCTCGCCGGGTCGTGAACACAACACCGTACGCCTCCGGCGCGCCCCGGGTACCACGTGGTGCGCCGCCCGCACGACGGTACGTCAGAACGCCCCCGGGCCGGGCGCCCCTGGTGCATACTGCCCGACCGGGCCCCCGCCGGAGTGCGGCGGGGGCCCGGTCGGGCGGCACGGGGTGCGGAGTTGTCCGACGATCAGAAGGCCGGGACGACCGAGCCCTTGAAGGTGTCGTCGATGTACTTCTTCACCTCGGGCGAGTGCAGCAGCTCGGCGAGCTTCTTGACCCGCGGGTCGTTCTCCTTGCCCTTCTTGACGGCGAGGATGTTGGCGTACGGGTTGCCCTCGGCCTTCTCCAGCACGAGCGCGTCGGTGGCCGGCTTCAGGCCGGAGTCCAGCGCGTAGTTGCCGTTGATGACGGCGGCGTCCAGGTCGGCGACGGAGCGGGGCAGCTGGGCGGCCTCCAGCTCCTTCCACTTGAGGTGCTTCGGGTTGCCGGTGACGTCGGCCGGGGTGGCGGCGGTGGTGACGCCGTCCTTCAGCGTGATGAGCTGGTTGTCGGCGAGCAGCTTGAGGGCGCGGCCCTCGTTGGTGGCGTCGTTCGGCAGGCCGACGGTGGCGCCGTCCGGCAGGTCGGCGATCGACTTGACCTTCTTGGAGTAGACGCCCAGCGGCTCCAGGTGCACCGGCTCGACCGAGACGATGTCGGTGCCGTGCTTCTTGTTGAAGTCCTCCAGGTACGGGACGTGCTGGAAGTAGTTGGCGTCGGCCGAGCCGTCCTGCACCGCGGTGTTGGGGGTCACGTAGTCGGTGACCTCCTTGATGTCGAGCTTCAGGCCCGCCTTGTCCGCGAGGTTGTCCTTGACGAACTTGAGGATCTGGCCGTGCGGGGTGGGGCTGGCGACGACGGTCAGCGGCGCGTTCGGGTCCGAGGACGACGAACCGGAGCTGCCGCAGGCGGCGAGCGAGAGGGCGATGCCCGCGGTGGCGAGGACGCTGGTGAACTTCAGGGCGTTGCGCACGAAAAGTGCCTTTCTGCGTGATGCGGGGAGCCGCGGCCGGAGTCGGGCGCGGGAGGTCTAGGGGGCGACGAGGTCCTCGTCGCGGGCCGCCGGGGTGCCGCGCAGCAGGCGGGTCCGGCCGCCGCCGGAGCGGCCGCGGTTCGCGAGGCGGCGGACGGCGAAGTCACCGAACAGCTGGACGGCGGTGACGATGATCACCAGCTCGGCGACGATCACCCACATGAAGGCCGTCTCGAAGCGCTGGTAGCCGTAGTTGACGGCCAGGGTGCCGAGGCCGCCGCCGCCGACCGTGCCGGCCATCGCCGAGTAGCCGATCAGCGTGATGATCGTGGTGGTCACCGAGGCGGCCAGGCCCGGCAGCGCCTCCGGCAGCAGGGTCTTGCGCACGATCGTCCAGGTGCCGGCGCCCATCGACTGGACGGCCTCGACCAGGCCGCGGTCGACCTCGCGGACGGAGGTCTCGACCAGGCGGGCGAAGAACGGGATGGCGCCGATGGTGAGCGGCACGGTCGCCGCCTGCCAGCCGATGGAGGTGCCCACCAGCCAGCGGGTGAACGAGATCAGGGCGATCATCAGGATGATGAACGGCACCGAGCGGGCGATGTTCACGACGAAGGCGACGGCCTTGTTGACGGCCCGGTTGGCCAGCAGGCCACCCTTGTCGGTCAGCACCAGCAGGACGCCCAGCGGCAGGCCGAGCAGCACCGTGAACAGCGCGGACAGGCCCACCATCTGGAAGGTCTCCTGCGTGGCCGGCCACATCAGGGCCTGCATCTGGTCCCAGGTCATGCCACCGCTCCGTCCGCCGCGCCCAGTACGTCCACCTGCAGGCCCTGCTCGCGCAGGTAGCCGATCGGCACCACGTTGTCCTGGTGGCCGCCGGACAGCTCGACCCGCATGCGGCCGACCATCCGGCCGGCGATGGTCTCCACCGCGGCGCCCAGGATGTTGATGTCGATCTGGTAGGTGCGGGCGAGCTGGGAGACGAACGGCTGGGCCGGGGCGTCGCCCTGGAAGGTGATCTCCAGCACGGTCGAACCGGGGTGGCCGGTGCCGAACTCGCTGAGCGGGAACAGCTCGCGGGCCAGCTCCGAACCGGGTTTGGCGAGCAGGTCGGTCAGCTCGCCCGCCTCGACCACCCGGCCGCCGCGCATCAGGGCGGCGGAGTCGCAGACGGACTTGATGACGTCCATCTCGTGGGTGATCAGCAGGACGGTCAGGCCGAGCTGCTGGTTGAGGTCGCGCAGCAGCTTGAGGATCGAGCGGGTGGTCTCCGGGTCGAGCGCCGAGGTGGCCTCGTCGGAGAGCAGCACCTTCGGGTCGCCGGCCAGGGCGCGGGCGATGCCGACGCGCTGCTTCTGGCCGCCGGAGAGCTGGTTGGGGTAGCTGCGGGCCTTGTCGCCGAGGCCGACCAGGTCGAGCAGTTCGGCGGCCTTGCGGCGGCGCTCGGTGCGGTCGAGGCCGATGATCTCCAGCGGGAGCTCGACGTTCTGCTGGACCGTCCGCGAGGCGAGCAGGTTGAAGTGCTGGAAGACCATGCCGATCCGGCGCCGCGCCTCGCGCAGCTCCTTGCCGGCCCGGTTCTCGCCGCCGGACAGCGCGGTCAGCTCGACCCCGTCCACGGTGACGGTGCCGGAGGTCGGGCGCTCCAGCATGTTCACGCAGCGGATGAGGGTGGACTTGCCGGCGCCGCTGGTGCCGACGACTCCGTAGACCTCGCCCGGACGGACGTGCAGGTCGACACCGGCGAGGGCGGTCACCTCGCGGCCTCGGGAGCGGTAGACCTTCGTGAGGTCCGTGGTGGTGATCACAGCAGCTTCCGTGGGTCGGGGGCGGGCGGCGCGTCGACCGCCCGACCGGGTTGCGGTCGGCGGCGTCTACGGCGCTTCGCCAGGGGGATCCGGACCTGCCACCCCTTGATCGTGGCCGCTGGGCGGCCGGGCCGCGCGACGGCGTGGCCCTTACGAGTCATCGGCAGCCGCGGGTGGGCGGGCATGCGGACGCAGGGGGGTGCGGCAGGCTGGGCGCGCTCACACGAACGGGAGCGGCGCCGGGGTCTCGCTTCGGGGCGCGAGGAGTGGGGACGGTGGCCCTCAGCAGTGACACATTCGACGGCACATGGCACGCTCACCTGCCGGCATGGTGCCGGTGGGGGTCCAATTCGTCGTCGCAGTCATGTGAGCCAGTAAATCAGATGGGCTGTTCGAGGCCCAATTATCTGGATGGGCTGTCCGCAATGCGGACACGAATCGCTTTGACCTGCAAAAACGCGAATCGGCGCCGCCTCGGGACAGGCCGCATCGTGGCTGTCCTGGTCGTGGCGGCGCCGAATCCGCGGGCGGCGCGAAGGGTTCAGGCGGTCGCGGCGAACGGCGTCGCGACGGGCTTCTCCAGGTGCACGAAGCTCAGGCTGCCGCTGACCTGCTCGACGCCCGTCTGCAGGTAGCCCTGGCGGGCGTACAGGCGAAGGTTCCCGAGGCTGCGGTGGCCGGTGAACAGGCGGTAGGCGGTGACGTGGCCACCGTCCTCGGCCAGGCGGCGCTCCAGCGCCTCCAGGAGGCGGCCTCCGAGGCCGTGCCGCTGCATCCGGGGGTGGACGACCAGACGCCCTATCCGGCCGATGCCGTCGTCGTCGACCCGGCCGCGGACGGTGCCGACGACCTCGTCGCCGAGGCGGGCGACCAGGAAGTGCTGCTCGGACAGTTCGGCGCGCAGGCTCTCCAGAGTCTGCGTGAGGGGCTCGATCGCCCAGTCGCCGTACAGCTCGGCCTCGGCCTGGTAGCCGAGGTACTGGAGCTTGAGGATCTGCTCCGCGTCCTCGGCGTCCGCCGCCGAGATGATCACGCTCATGCCCATGTGCTGGGGCCTCCCCATCGTCGTGCCCGGCGCGCAGAGGGTGACGCGCTCACGCTCAGTATCCGAGTGATCGCGACACCGTCAAGAGCTGGGTTCGCCAGCGCTCTACCCGGGTGTCAGCTCCTCTCAACCTTTTGGCGGCCGGACGTGGCGAGGGTCACGCGAGTGGAGGGAGGGACGGCCGGGGGCCGGACGGCGGGGTTCGCGAAGACCGCGCGGGGGCCGGGAGGAGGCCGGGAGGAGGGGACGACAACCGGACGTGGCGAGGGTCACGCGAGTGGAGGCAGGGGCGGCCGGGAGCTGGACGGGGTGGGGCCGGCCCGGGGGGCGTCATGGGTAGCGCTCGGTGTGGAGGAGGGCGCGGAGGCAGGCGAGGCAGCGGGAGCGGGTCGGGCCGATGGAGCCGCGGGGCATGCCGAGGCGTGCGGAGAGTTCGCGGTACGTCGGCGGCGGGTCCTCGGCGAGGGCGGCGACCAGCTGGGGGCAGCGACCGGGCAGGGCGGCCACCGCGTCGCGGACGACGCGGCGGCGGCGCTCGGCGAGGAACTGGTCCTCGGCGGAGGGGACGGTCGGAAGGGTGGGACACACACCGTGCTTGACCTGTAAGGGCGGCGGCCGGTTACGCCCCGCCGGTCGCGCGTAACGGACGGGGGCGCGGCGGTCCGTCCGCCGCGCCCCTCCCCCACTGCACCAGGAGTCAGCCCTGGACCCACTCCTGCTGGACCGCCAGGTCCGCCTTCACCTCGCCGAGCTGCACGGCCACCGCGGACGGCGCCGTGCCGCCGCGCCCGTTGCGGGACGCGATCGCGCCGTGGACGCTGAGGACCGACCGGACCTCGGGCGTCAGGTGCGTGGAGATCGACGCGAACTGCTCGTCCGTCAGGTCCGACAGCTCGATGCCCTGCGCCTCGCACACCTTGACGCAGGCGCCGGCCACCTCGTGCGCGACCCGGAACGGCACGCCCTGCTTGACCAGCCACTCGGCGATGTCGGTGGCGAGCGAGAAGCCGGCCGGGGCCAGCTCCTCCAGCCGCTCCCGGTGCACGGTGAGGGTGGCCATCATCCCGGTGAACGCGGGCAGCAGCACCTCCAGCGTGTCGCAGGAGTCGAAGACCGGCTCCTTGTCCTCCTGGAGGTCCCGGTTGTAGGCGAGCGGCAGCGCCTTGAGGGTGGCCAGCAGGCCGGTCAGGTTGCCGATCAGGCGGCCGGACTTGCCGCGGGCGAGCTCGGCGATGTCCGGGTTCTTCTTCTGCGGCATGATCGAGGAACCGGTGGAGAAGGCGTCGTGCAGCGTGATGAAGCCGAACTCCTTGGTGTTCCAGATGATCACCTCCTCCGCGATGCGGGAGAGGTTGATGCCGATCATCGCGGTCACGAACGCGAACTCGGCGACGAAGTCGCGCGAGGCCGTGCCGTCGATGGAGTTGCCGACCGAGCCGCCCTCGAAACCGAGGTCGGCGGCGACGGCCTGCGGGTCGAGGCCGAGCGAGGAGCCGGCCAGCGCCCCGGAGCCGTACGGCGAGACGGCGGTGCGGGCGTCCCACTGGCGCAGCCGCTCGGCGTCCCGGCCGAGGGCCTGCACGTGCGCGAGGACGTGGTGGGCGAAGAGGACGGGCTGGGCGTGCTGGAGGTGGGTGCGGCCCGGCATCGCGGTGTCGGGGTGCGCCTCGGCCAGCCCGACCAGGGCGTGCTGGAGGTCCAGGAGCAGTCCGCCGATGGTCTTCGCGTGGTCCCGCAGGTACATCCGGAACAGCGTGGCGATCTGGTCGTTGCGGGAGCGCCCGGCCCGCAGCTTGCCGCCGAGCTCGGCGCCGAGCCGCTCCAGCAGGCCGCGCTCCAGGGCGGTGTGGACGTCCTCGTCGGCGACGGTGCCGGTGAAGGTGCCGGCCCGGACGTCGGCGAGCAACTGGTCGAGACCGGCCAGCATGCCGGCGAGTTCCTCGGCGCTGAGCAGGCCGGCCTTGTGCAGGACCCGGGCGTGGGCCTTGGAACCGGCGATGTCGTAGGGCGCGAGGCGCCAGTCGAAGTGGACCGAGGCGGAGAGCTTGGCCAGGGCCTCGGACGGGCCGTCGGCGAAGCGCGCGCCCCAGAGGCGGACGTCGGCGTTCTGGTCGGCGGTCATCGCGTGGGCTCCTTACGGGGTACGGGTGTTGGGGGACTCTAGCGGGGCGGGTCAGGCGAGGTCGCGGCGGGCAGCGAGCTTCGAGGACATCCCGAAGATCTCGATGAAGCCCTTGGACATCGACTGGTCGAAGGTGTCGCCGGTGTCGTACGTGGCGAGGTTGAAGTCGTACAGCGACTGGTCGGACTTGCGGCCGTTGACGACGGCCCGGCCGCCGTGCAGCACCATCCGGATGTCGCCGCAGACGTACCGGTTGGCCTCGTCGACGAAGCCGTCCAGCGCGCGCTTGAGCGGGGAGAACCAGAGGCCGTCGTAGACGAGTTCGGCCCAGCGCTGCTCCACCTGCCGCTTGTAGCGGGCGAGTTCGCGCTCGACGGTGACGTTCTCCAGGGCCTGGTGGGCGGTGATCAGGGCGATCGCGCCGGGGGCCTCGTAGATCTCCCGGGACTTGATGCCGACCAGCCGGTCCTCGACCAGGTCCAGCCGGCCGACGCCCTGGGCGCCCGCCCGCCGGTTGAGCTCCTCGACGGCCTCCAGGACGGTGACCTTGCGGCCGTCGATCGCGACCGGGACACCGGCCTCGAAGGTGATGACGACCTCGTCGGCCTCGCGCGGGGCGGCCGGGTCCTGCGTGTACTCGTAGACGTCCTCGATCGGGGCGTTCCAGATGTCCTCCAGGAAGCCGGTCTCGACGGCCCGCCCGAAGACGTTCTGGTCGATCGAGTACGGCGACTTCTTGGTGGTGGCGATCGGCAGGCCCTTGGCCTCGGCGAAGGCGATGGCCTTGTCCCGGGTCATCGCGTAGTCGCGGACCGGGGCGATGCACCTGAGGCCGGGGGCCAGGGAGTTGATGCCGACCTCGAAGCGGACCTGGTCGTTGCCCTTGCCGGTGCAGCCGTGGGCGACGGTGGTGGCGCCGTGCTTCTTCGCGGCGGCGGCCAGGTGCTTGACGATGACCGGCCGGGAGAGCGCGGAGACCAGCGGGTACTGGCCCTGGTAGAGCGCGTTGGCCTTGATGGCGGGCAGGCAGTACTCGTCGGCGAACTCGTCCCGGGCGTCCGCGACCTCGGCCTCGACGGCGCCGCAGTCCAGCGCGCGCTGACGGATGACGTCGAGGTCCTCGCCGCCCTGGCCGACGTCGACGGCGACGGCGATGACCTCCGCGCCCGTCTCCTCGGCGATCCAGCCGATGCAGACGGACGTGTCCAGTCCGCCCGAGTAGGCGAGTATGACGCGCTCGGTCACGGCTTTCTCCTCTCAACTCCACGTTCGGGGCCGTACAGGTTTGCGGCGATGGGCATAAGTATGCACTACGCCGTATGAAACACAAAACCCCGGCCGGTGGAGTGCTCCACCGGCCGGGGCTGAGGGGTCCTGCGCGGGTCGTGCGGGGTCGGACGCGTTACTGCGCCTTCGCCTGGGCGAGTTGCATGAGGTGGTCGGCGAGCGCCTGCCCGCCGGACGGGTCCCGGCTGATCAGCAGGACGGTGTCGTCGCCCGCGATCGTGCCGATGATCTCGAACACCTCGGCCTGGTCGATCGCCGAGGCGAGGAACTGCGCGGCGCCCGGCGGGGTGCGCAGCACGACCAGGTTGCCGGAGGCGGTGGCGGAGACCATGAGCTCGCCGGCCAGCCGGGCCATCCGGCCCTCGCTGGCCGACTCCCCCATCGGGGCTCGCGGCGTGCGGTCGCCGCCCTCGGCCGGGACGGCGTAGATGAGCGCGCCGTCCCGGTTGCGGATCTTGACCGCGCCCAGCTCGTCCAGGTCCCGGGAGAGGGTGGCCTGGGTCACCACGAGTCCGTCGTCGGCGAGCAGCTTGGCGAGCTGGCTCTGCGAGCGCACGGGCTGGCGGGTGAGCAGGTCCACGATCCGGCGGTGGCGCGCGGTGCGGGTCTGCGGCACCTGCGGCGTCGGGCCGGCGGCGGACGGGCCGGGGTTGGAAGCGGTCATGTGATTATTCTCCCGGACTACCGTCGACTCGCATCGGCCGGGGCGCCCTCGCGCACCGATCGGAGGATGCCGGGCAGCGCCGCGAGGAAGGCGTCCGCCTCCTGCTCGGTCAGCACGAGCGGCGGAACGAGCCGGACGGCGTCCGGGACGGCGGCGTTGACCAGGAACCCGGCCTCCTGCGCGACGGCCTGGACCTGCGCGGACACCGGCTCGGTGAGCACGATGCCGAGCAGCAGGCCGGCGCCGCGCACGTGCGAGACCAGCGGGTCGCCGAGCGCCTCGACGCCCTGCCTCAGCCGGTCGCCGATCTTGCGGACGTGCTCCAGGAGGCCCTCGGACTCGATCGTGTCGAGCACCGCGAGCCCGGCCGCCGCGGCCACCGGGTTGCCGCCGAACGTGGTGCCGTGCTGGCCCGGGGTGAGCAGCTCGGCGGCCGGCCCGAAGGCGAGCACCGCGCCCATCGGCAGGCCGCCGCCGAGCGCCTTGGCGAGGGTGACGACGTCCGGCTCGACGCCCTCGACGGCCTGGTGGGCGAACCAGTGCCCGGTGCGGCCGACGCCGGTCTGGATCTCGTCCAGGACGAGCAGCGTGCCGGTGGCCCGGGTGACCTCGCGCGCGGCGAGCAGGTAGCCCTCGGGCAGCGGGATCGCGCCGTTCTCGCCCTGGATGGGCTCCAGGAAGACGGCGGCGGTCTCGGTGGTGACGGCCGCGCGCAGCGCCTCGACGTCGCCGAACGGGACGTGGGTGACGTCGCCGGGCAGCGGGCGGAACGGGTCCTGCTTGGCGGGCTGGCCGGTGAGCGCGAGCGCGCCCATCGTCCGGCCGTGGAAGCCGCCCTCCAGGGCGACCAGGTGGGTGCGGCCGGTGCGGCGGCTGATCTTGAACGCGGCCTCGTTGGCCTCGGCGCCGGAGTTGCAGAAGAACACCCGGCCGCCCTCGCGGCCGTCCAGCTCCAGCAGCCGCTCGGCGAGGGCGATGGTCGGCTCGGCCATGAAGAGGTTGGAGACGTGGCCGAGGGTGGCGATCTGCCGGCTCACGGCCTCGACGACGGCCGGGTGAGCGGTGCCGAGGGCGTTGACGGCGATGCCGCCGAGCAGGTCGGTGTACTGCTTGCCGTCCGCGTCCCACAGCTTGGCGCCCTCGCCGCGGACCAGCGGGATGCGCGGGGTGCCGTAGTTGTCGGTGAAGGCGTGCTGCCAGCGCTCGGCGAGCTGCTCGTTGTGCGTCATGCCAGTCCCCCGGTCACGGTCGGTTCGTCGTCCGGCACGACCATCGTGCCGATGCCCTCGTCGGTGAAGATCTCCAGCAGGAGGCTGTGCGGCACCCGGCCGTCCAGCACCCTGGCGGTGCCCACGCCGGAGCGGACGGCGCGCAGGCAGCCCTCCATCTTGGGGAGCATGCCGCTGGCCAGGCCGGGCAGCAGCGCCTCCAGCTCGCTTGCGCCGAGCTGGCTGATCACGTCGTCGGACTCGGGCCAGTCCTTGTACAGGCCCTCGACGTCGGTGAGGACGACCAGCATCTCGGCGCCGAGCGCGACCGCGAGGGCGGAGGCGGCGGTGTCGGCGTTGATGTTGTAGACGTGGCCGTCGGTGCCGCGCGCGATCGAGGAGATGACCGGGATGCGGCCGTCGGCGATGAGCGCCTTCACCGCGCCGGCCTCGATGTTGACGATGTCGCCGACCAGGCCGATGTCGACCTGCTCGCCGTCCACCACCGCGTAGCGCTTGACGGCCGTCATGGTGTGCGCGTCCTCGCCGGTCATGCCGACGGCGAACGGGCCGTGCTCGTTGAGCAGGCCGACCAGTTCGCGCTGCACCTGCCCGGCGAGCACCATCCGGACGACGTCCATGGTCTCGGGGGTGGTGACGCGCAGGCCGTTGGTGAAGCTGGACTCCAGGCCGAGCTTGTCCAGCTGGGCGCTGATCTGCGGGCCGCCGCCGTGCACGACGACGGGGTGCAGGCCGGCGTAGCGGAGGAAGACGACGTCCTGGGCGAAGGCCGCCTTGAGGCTGTCGTCGACCATCGCGTTGCCGCCGAACTTGATCACGACGGTCTTGCCGTGGAAGCGCTCCAGCCACGGCAGCGCCTCGATCAGCGTTATGGCCTTCGGCAACGCGGTGTTGTTGCGGGCCTGTTCGCCCTTGGGTGCGATCTGCACGGGTTTCCCTCGTCGATGGGGGTCCCCCCGGCCAGAGGCTGGGGAGGATGGCGCGGAACGGATGCCGCGGCTCGGGTTGCGCGGACCAGGATGGCGTGGGCGAAGTGACGCCGGTCAGGTCGAGTAGGCGCTGTTCTCGTGAACGTAGTCGGCCGTCAGGTCGTTGGTCCACAGCGAGGCGCTCGCCGTACCGGCGTTGAGGTTCGCGGTGATGACGACGTCCCGGCCGCTCATGTCCACGAGGTCGCGGTCCTCGCCGACGCCGCCGTCCTTGCAGACCCAGACGCCGTTGATGGCGACGTCCAGCGCGTCGGGGTCGAAGGCGGCGCTGGTGGTGCCGATCGCGGCCAGCACCCGGCCCCAGTTGGGGTCCTCGCCGTGGATGGCGCACTTGAGCAGGTTGTTGCGGCCGATCGTGCGGGCGACGTCGACGGCCTCGTCCTCGGTGGCGGCGCCGGTGACGTCGATCCGGATGTCCTTGCTCGCGCCCTCGGCGTCGGAGATCAGCTGGCGGGCGAGGTCGGCGCTGACGGTGCGGACGGCCTCGGCGAACTCGGCCGCGTCCGGGGTGACGCCGCAGGCGCCGGAGGCGAGCAGCAGCACGGTGTCGTTGGTCGACATGCAGCCGTCGGAGTCGATCCGGTCGAAGGTGGTGCGGGTGGCGCCGCGCAGGGCCGCGTCGAGGGCGGCGGCGTCGGCGACGGCGTCGGTGGTGAGCACGACCAGCATGGTGGCGAGGCTCGGGGCGAGCATGCCCGCGCCCTTGGCCATGCCGCCGACCGTCCAGCCGGCCGGGCTGGTGACCTGGGCGGTCTTGTGGACGGTGTCGGTGGTCTTGATGGCGATCGCGGCGGCCTCGCCGCCGGTCGCGCTGAGCTCCTGGGCGGCCAGGGCGACGCCGGGCAGCAGGATGTCCATCGGCAGGCGGACGCCGATCAGGCCGGTGGAGGCGACGGCGACCTCGGCCGCGTTGACCTTCAGCTCCTCGGCCGCCTTCTCGGCGGTGGCGTGGGTGTCCTGGAAGCCGAGCGGGCCGGTGCAGGCGTTGGCGCCACCGGAGTTGAGGACGACGGCGGAGACCAGGCCGCCCTTGAGGACCTGCTCGGACCACAGGACGGGCGCGGCCTTGACGCGGTTCGCGGTGAACACGCCGGCGGCGGCGAACGAGGGGCCGTCGTTGACGACGAGGGCGAGGTCAGGGGTGCCGGAGGCCTTGATGCCGGCGGTGACCCCGGCGGCGCGGAAGCCCTTGGCGGCCGTCACTCCGACGCCCACAGGACTGGTCACGGCGGGACTGGTCACGGTGCGACTCCGTTCAGGGGAAGGCCCAGGTCCTCGGGCAGGCCGAGGGCGATGTTCATGCTCTGCACCGCGCCGCCGGCGGTGCCCTTGACGAGGTTGTCGATCGCGCTGATCGCGATGATCCGCCCGGCGGCCGGGTCCAGGGCGACCTGGACGAGGGCGGTGTTGGCGCCGTACACGCTGCTGGTCTGCGGCCACTGGCCCTCGGGCAGCAGGTGGACGAACGGCTCGGTCCCGTACGCCTCGGCGTAGGCGGCGCGCAGTCCCTCGGCCGTCACGCCGGGGCGGGCCTTGGCGGAGCAGGTCGCGAGGATGCCGCGCGGCATCGGGACGAGCGTGGGCGTGAAGGAGACGGTGACCGGCTCGCCCGCGAGCGGGCTGAGGTTCTGCGCCATCTCGGGGGTGTGCCGGTGCACACCGCCGACGCCGTACGGGCTCACGTTGCCCATGACCTCGCTGCCGAGCAGGTGCGTCTTGGCCGCCTTGCCCGCGCCGGAGGTGCCGGAGGCGGCGACCACGACGGCCTCGGGCTCGGCGAGCCCGGCGGCGTAGGCCGGGAACAGCGCGAGCGAGACGGCCGTCGGGTAGCAGCCGGGCACGGCGATCCGGTTGCTGCCCTTCAACGCGGCCCGGTGGCCGGGAAGTTCGGGCAGGCCGTAGGGCCAGGTGCCGGCGTGCGCGGAGCCGTAGAACTGCTCCCAGTCGGCGGCGGCCTTGAGCCGGAAGTCGGCGCCGCAGTCGACGACCAGCACGTTCGGGCCGAGCGCCTCGGCGACCGCCGCGGACTGGCCGTGCGGCAGCGCGAGGAACACCACGTCGTGGTCGGCCAGCACCTCGGGGGTGGTGGGCTCCAGGACACGGTCGGCGAGGGGGATCAGGTGCGGCTGCAGCGCACCCAGCCTCGTACCGGCGTTCGAGCCGCCGGTCAGCGCCCCGATCTCCATCTCGGGGTGGCCGAGCAGCAGGCGCAGCACCTCGCCGCCCGCGTATCCGCTCGCGCCGGCGACGGCGACTCGCAATGCCATGGCGTTCCTCCTTGGTCGTGGCATGAATATACGCAGCACGGAACATTCATGCAAGGAGTATGTGCGGAGACCACCCGCCGGGACCGGCGGGTGGTCGGCCGGGCTCAGCGCCTGACGGCTCGCAGCACCACGAACTTGGGGTTCCCGGCCACGAGTTGGCAGTTGCCGAACAGGCGGCGCAGCTTGACGTGGTAGCCGAGGTGGCGGTTGCCGACCACCCAGAGCTCGCCGCCCGGGCGCAGGGCGCGGCGGGCGCCGGTGAACATCCGCCACGCGGTGGCGTCGGTGGTCGCCTGGTGCGAGTGGAACGGGGGGTTGTTCAGGACGAGGTCCACCGAGCCGGGGGCGATCACCCCGGGCGCGAGCGCGTCCGCCGTCAGGAACTCGGCCCTGGCCTCGGTGCCGAGGTTCGCCCGGAACGTCTCCTCGGCGGAGGCGACGGCCTGGTGGGACTCGTCGACGAAGAGCAGTTCGGCGCCCGGGCCCGCCAGGGCGGCGGCGGTGCCGACCACGCCGTTGCCGCAGCCCAGGTCGACCACCCGGTCGCCGGGGGCGGGGACCGGCAGGTGGCCGAGGAAGAAGCGGGTGCCGATGTCGAGGCGCTCGGCGCAGAAGGTGCCGGCGTGGTTGACGACCGTGCGACCGGAGACCGGGCCGATGTCGGCGGGCAGGGCGTAGCGGTGCGGCCACGGGCTGGGGCCGGGGTCGAGCGCCGGGTCGGGGGTGCAGAAGATCAGCCGGGCCTTGCGGACGGCCAGCGAGGTCCGGGTGGGGCCGAGGACCTTCTCGAAGAGTTCGAGGGTGGAGGTGTGGATCTCGGTGACCATGCCCGTGCCGATCACCACCGTGCCGGGGTGGACGGCGGGGGCGAGCCGGTGCAGCTGGTCCTCCAGCAGGGCGAGGCTCTTGGGGACGCGCACCAGCAGGACGTCGATCCGCTCCGGCGGGGTGTCCCGGGTGGTGAGCAGCCGGTCCGGGTCGGCGGGGGCGCCGGCGCGGGCGAGGTTGGCGCGGGTGGCCTCGCGGCCGAGGTGGGAGTCGCCGATCTGCACGGGCCGGTGCGCGGCCAGCGCGGTGGCCAGGGCGCCCCAGCGGTCGCCGAGGACGGCGACCCGGCGGCCGGCCAGCTCGGTGGCGGTGCCGCCGGCGCTGTCGGCCTCGCCGGCGAGGTGGCGCAGCAGGTACTCGTCGGCGGCGTCCCAGGCGCGCAGCCGCTCGCGCGGGTCCTCGGGGTACCTGGTGAGGTCGAAGGTGCCGAACGGGGTGGTGAACGGCGCTGTGGCGGCGGGCGTGCTCTGGGGATTCATCGTCTTCTCAGGCTAGCCGACGAGCCGACGGGGAACGGATTCGGACGGATACTGGAAGAGCCCCGACCGAGAGGGGTGAGGGCGATGGACTGGAAGCTCGAAGTGGTCGTGCTCCCGGTGGCGGACGTGGACCGCGCGAAGGTGTTCTACGAGGAGCAGGCCGGCTTCACCGTCGATCACGACACCCGGCTGCGCGACGGGGTCCGGGTGGTGCAGCTGACGCCACCGGGCTCCCGGTGCTCGATCGTCGTCGGCAAGGGCGTGATCGAGGCACCGCCCGGGTCCGTCAAGGGCCTGCAGCTGGTGGTGGCGGACATCGACAAGGCGCACGCCGAACTGGCGGCGCGCGGCGTGGAGGTCAGCCCGGTGCAGCACTTCGAGGCCGGGGTGCGGGTGAACGGGCACGGCGAGGCCTGGAACTCGTTCGTGTTCTTCAACGATCCGGACGGGAACGGCTGGGCCGTCCAGGAGGCGCCGGCGGCCGTACGCGCTGCATAGAGCCATGGTCCTAGACTTCCGGAATGGCTGAAGACGAGGGAAGCGTCCGCGTGGACAGCTGGATCTGGTCGGTCCGGCTCGTGAAGACGCGCGCGCTGGCGGCGGCCGCCTGCCGGGCGGGGCACGTCCGCGTGAACGGCGAGCGGGCCAAGCCGGCCCAGCCGCTGCGGGCGGGCGACGAGGTGCGGGTCCGCGAGGAGGGGTACGAGCGGGTCGTCGTGGTGCGCAAACCGATCCGCAAGCGGGTCGGGGCGTCCGTGGCGGCCGAGTGCCTCACCGACCAGAGCCCGCCCCGCCCGCCGCGCGAGCTCGTCGCCCCGTTCTTCGAGCGCGACCGCGGCGCCGGACGCCCCACCAAGCGCGAGCGCCGCGACCTCGACGAGCTGCGCGGGCGCTGAGCTACCGGACGGGGTACGCGGCCTGCACGGCGAGCCGGCGCGGGGCGTCGTCGCCGATCCGGGTGAGCAGGTCGTCGAGGTCGAGGAACACCTCCCAGGGCGCGCGGCCGGTAGCGGTCGCGAGGCGCTCGACCACGCGGTCCTCCAGGTCGCGGACCCGGCTGTTCTTCCACGCCTTGTCGGCCAGGCTGACCAGCAACTCCTCGACGGTGACGCCCGGCTCGCCCCAGCTCGCGTGGCTGCGGGCGAAGCGGGCCAGCCGCTCGGGGACGCCGCGCTCGCGCAGCAGGGCGTGGCCGGCGGGCTCGTGGGCCGAGCCGGGGCCGGAGAGCTCCTCGGGGTGGACGGTCTTGCCGATGTCGTGGGTGGCGGCGCCGTACAGCAGCGCCTCGCGGTCGAGGTCCAGGCCGGTGGCGGCGCAGTGGTCGGCGATCGTCACGGCGACTTCGTGGACGAGCGCGAGATGCGCGCGCAGCCGGGGCGGGGCGTCGAGGGCGTCCAGGAGGTCGACGACGGCCGGGGGCAGGGGCGGCAGTGCTGGGGTCACGCCGCAGGCTAACCCGTACGGGTGAGGCGTTGTCAGTGCTTCCGTCTAGTGTGCGGAGCAGTGAGTGCGGGAGGGTCCCGGCGCCGGGAGGGGGGTGCCGGGGCCCGCCCGCGATCCGACCTGCGGCCCGCGGAGGTGCTCGGGGAGACGGCTATTTCTTGAACGCGACGCCCGCGTACGCGGACACGTCCTGCCAGCCTTCGGGGAGGTCGGTGGTGGAGACGTGGCCGGCGGTGGGGCGCCAGAGCGGGAGCTGGACGAGGCCGGGGCCGGCGAACTCGAAGTCGCCGAAGAAGGGTTCGACGCTCGCGCGCGGACGCAGCACCAGCGGGGCGCTCGCGCCCTTGTAGATGCGGGCGCCCTCGTCCACGCTCTGCCGCGAGGCGAAGTCGGGGCTGCCGTGGGAGAGGATCAGCGCGCTGCCGGGGGCGAGCGCGTCGCGCAGGGTGGCGACGATCTTCTGCGCGCCCTCCTCGTCGCGGACGAAGTGCAGGACGGCGACCAGCATCAGCGCGACCGGCTCGGCCAGGTCGACGGCGGCGCGCAGGGCCGGGTGGCCGAGGATCGCCTCGGGGTCGCGCAGGTCGGCCTCGATGACCGAGGTGTGCCCGGCGGGGTGGCCGGCCAGCAGCGCGCGGGCGTGGGTGGCGACGATCGGGTCGTTGTCGACGTACACGACGTGCGCGTCCGGGGCGACCTTCCGCGCGACCTCGCTGGTCGAGCCCGCGGCGGGGATGCCGGTGCCGATGTCGACGAACTGCCGGATGCCCCGGTCGGCCGCGAACTCGACCGCGCGGCCGAGGAATTCCCGGTTGGTGCGGGCCAGCAGCGGCAGCGCCGGGTAGGCGGCGATGGCGGCCTCGGCGGCCTTGCGGTCGGCCTCGAAGTTGTCCTTGCCGCCCAGGTAGTAGTCGTACATCCGGGCGGTGTGGGGTATCCCGGTGTCGAGCTCGGTCGGCGGCTGCCAGTCCTCCGCCCCGACCCAGTCCCAGTCCGAACCGCCGGTCGCCGTGTCCGCCGTGTCCTCGTGCATGTCGTTCCGCCCCCATTGCTCACTGCGCTTCCCGCGGCGGGAACGCCCCGCCGCGGTGGTGCCCCGCCCCCGTAGCACGCGGTGCGACCGGATCGTATCCGACGACACGCCGTGGAAACACGGCGAGTTCAGGTTTACGCAGCCCCCACCGAGAGGTGTGTGTGCACGTCAAGCAGGGTGTCAACGCGCGTGTTCCCGGATCGCCGCCCCGGCGCGTCGTCTCTATGCTGGCTGCCGATGACTGCCGATCGCCGCGCCGTACTGCGCACCGCCGCCAAACTCGCCGCCCTCTCCGCCGCCGGCGGGGTCCTCACCGCGTGCGGGAGCGGCGCGCCCCGCCGCGCCGACCCGGGCTCGCTCGCCGTGCACCCGGGCAACGTCGACCCGCAGCAGCACGGCGATCCGCAGCACACCACGGACCCCGCGTGGAACGGCGCCGAGGGCCCGGCCTCCCCCGATCCGGCCGCGCCGCAGCCCACCGCCACCGCGGCCCCCGACGCCGCCACCGCGCCGCCCGCCCCGCCCGTGCTGCCGCCGCTCGCCCCCGGCACCCCGCTGGAGGTCGCGTACGGGCCGCGCACCGGCAAGAACGTGGCGCTGACGTTCCACGGCAGCGGCGACCCGAAGCTCGCCACCGCCCTGCTGGAGATCGCCGAGCAGCGCGGCGCCAAGCTGACCGTCATGGCCGTCGGCAGCTGGCTCGACCAGCAGCCGCAGATGGCCCGGCGCATCCTCGACGGCGGCCACGAGCTGGGCAACCACACCCAGAACCACCTCAACATCTCCGCGATGAGCCCCGACCAGGCCCGTGCCGAGATCGCCCAGTGCGCGGAGCGGCTGCAGCGCCTCACCGGCTCGATCGGCCGCTGGTTCCGCCCGTCCGCCGCCCAGTACGCCACGCCGATGGTGCGCGAGCAGGCGAAGGCCGTCGGCTACGAGCACGTGCTCTCCTTCGACGTGGACCCGCGCGACTACGCCGACCCGTCCGCCGCCGAGCTGCAGCGGCGGATCCTCAACTCGGTGCGCGGCGGCTCGGTGGTCGCGCTGCACATGGGCCACCAGTGCACCGTGGACGCCCTGCCGGCCATCCTGGACGGCCTCGCCAAGGCCGGCCTCGGCCCGGTGACCGCCAGTCAGCTCTGCGCCTGACCCGGCCCCCGGCGCACCACCGGCGTGCCATGCTTCGCGCATGCGCTACATCATCATCGGGGCGGGCGCGGTCGGCGGAACGATCGGTGCCCGGCTGCACGAGAGCGGGCGCGACGTCGTGCTGGTCGCGCGGGGAGCGCACTTCGCGGCGCTGCGCGAGCACGGGCTGACGTTCGGCGCACCGGACGGCACCCGGACGCTGCCGGTCCCGGCCGTGTCCGGGCCGGAGGAGCTGGAGCTGCGCCCGGACGACGTCCTGGTGCTCGCCGTCAAGACGCAGGACACCGCCGGCGCGCTGGCCGCGTGGGCGCCGCGCCCGGTCGCCGGCGGCGGCACGGCGGGCGAGCGGCTGCCGGTGGTGTGCGCGCAGAACGGGGTGGAGAACGAGCGGCTCGCGCTGCGCCGCTTCCGCGAGGTGCTGGCGGTGTGCGTCTGGATGCCGTCCACCCACCTGGAGCCGGGGCGGGTCAGCGCCGGCGGCACGCCCGTCAGCGGGGTGCTGCGGATCGGCGCCTACCCCGCGGGCGCCGGCGGGCGGGCCGCCCGGATCGCCGCGGACCTGGAGCGGGCGGGCTTCAGTGCCCCGGTCGAGGCCGACGTGATGGGCTGGAAGTACACCAAGCTGCTCGGCAACCTCGGCAACGCCCTGAACGCCGTCGCCGGCCCGTACGAGGGCGAGCTGCGCCGCGGACTGTACCGGCGCCTGACGGCGGAGGGCGCGGCCGTGCTGGCCGCCGCCGGGATCGCGCACCACGACCCGGAGGAGATGGTCCGGCTGGTCGACGCGACGCTGCGGATCGAGCCGGTCGAGGGGGCCCCGCGCGGCGGCAGCTCGACCTGGCAGAGCCTGGCGCGCGGGGCGGGCTCGATCGAGACGGACTACCTGAACGGCGAGATCGTGCTGCTCGGACGGCTGCACGGGGTGCCGACGCCGGCCAACGAGGCGTTCCAGCGGCTGGCCGAGGAGTTCGCCCGCACCGGCCGGGCGCCGGGCAGCCTGACCGACGAGGAGCTCGCCGCGGTCTGAGCCCGGCCCCGGGCGGGCCGCCGAAGGCCTCAGGCCATCGGGTCGTCGTCCTTGTACGGGCGCAGCCGCAGCGTCCTCGCGTCCGTCCCGCGGATCTCCTCCGCGCGGCGGACGAGCTCCGCCAGGTCGTCGCGCCCGGCGTGGATGAAGCGTCCGTGCAGCGCGTCGAACCGGCCCCGCGCCGCGTCGACGGTGACCGCGACCATGTACGGGATCGAGCCCCAGGCCTTCATGTCCCGGAACATCGGCATCCCGGCCGTCATGTCGGTGGCCACCGCACCGGGGCTGATGTCGAGCACGACGACGCCGTGCTCGGCGAGCGAGTCCGCCATGTTGTCGGAGAGCTTGAGCAGCGCGCCCTTGGACGTCGCGTACGCGGTGTAGTGGCCGTCCGGGCGCAGCGCGAAGCCGGAGTTGAGGTTGACGACGCGGCCGCGGCGGCGCTCGACCATGCCGGGCAGGACGCAGCGCAGGAGGTTGTAGGGGCCGCGCAGGTTGGTCTCGACGACCTGCCACCACTGGTTGGGGTCGGTCTCCCAGATCGGGGCCTCGGTGCGGTCCACCTGCCCGGCGTTGTTGACCAGCAGGTCGACCGGGCCGAGGTCGCGCTCGACGAGCCGGACGGCCTCGCGCACCGAGCCGGGGCGGGTGACGTCGGCCGTCACGGCGACGCCGCGCGAGCCGTGCCGGACGCACTCCTTGAGCGTGTCGGTGAGCGTCGCGTGGGTGCGGCCGACCAGGCCGACGGCCATGCCCTCGGCGGCGAGCCCGATGGCGATCTCGCGGCCGATCCCGCGGCCGGCTCCGGTGACCAGGGCGACCTGCCCCGTGAGCGATCCCGTCGGCACTGCGCGCTCCCTCGTCCGTCCCCGGCCCCCGTCTGCGGCATTCTGTCGGGCGCCGGGCGGCCGCGGGTCCGGGCGCACGGGCGGGCGGAGCGCCGTCACCCGTTCGGGTGTGTGGTGCCGGGCGCGGCACCGGGCCGGGGAGGGGGTGACCTACTGGCCGGTAGGGAGTAGTAACGTCGTCGGGACGGTGCACCGGTGCACCCATTCCGGCACACCGGCCCGTAGTCCAGCAGCACCGCTGGGCCGACCAGCGCCACGCTGGGCCACCTGTCGCTGGGCGACCCCCAGCACCACCGAAGGGCAACTAGTGAGTGACATCGCGCGCGTCGGAGTGATCGGCTGCGGCCTGATGGGGTCGGGCATCGCGGAGGTCTTCGCCCGGGCCGGGCTGGACGTCCTGGTGTCCGAGGCCAGCGGGGAGGCCCTGGAGTTCGGCCGCACCCGGCTGACCAACTCCCTGGAGACGGCGGTCAAGCGCGGCAAGCTGGCGCCCGAGCAGCGGGACGAGGCCCTGGCCCGGCTGTCCTTCACCACCGACCTGGCCGACTTCGCCGACCGCGACCTGGTCGTCGAGGCGGTCGCCGAGCGCGAGGACATCAAGGTCCAGATCTTCCAGACCCTGGACCAGGTGGTCCAGCGCCGCGACGCGATCCTCGCCTCCAACACCTCGTCGATCCCGATCGTCAAGCTGGCCGCCGCCACCTCGCGGCCCGAGCAGGTCATCGGTCTGCACTTCTTCAACCCGGCGCCGGTGCAGAAGCTGGTCGAGGTCATCCCGACCCTGACCACCTCGGGCGCCACCACCGAGCGGGTCGAGGCCTTCGCCACCGAGGTGCTCGGCAAGGAGCCGATCCGCGCCCGCGACCGGGCCGGCTTCGTCGTCAACGCCCTGCTGGTGCCGTACCTGCTGTCCGCGGTGCGGATGTTCGAGTCGGGCGTGGCCACCGCCTCCGACATCGACAAGGGCATGGAGGCCGGCTGCGCCCACCCGATGGGCCCGCTGCGGCTGTGCGACCTGATCGGCCTGGACACCATCGTGTCGATCGCCGAGTCGATGTACGACGAGTACAAGGAGCCGCTGTACGCCGCTCCCCCGCTGCTGTCCCGGATGGTCGACGCCGGTCTGCTCGGCCGCAAGTCCGGCCGCGGCTTCTACGACTACACCGCGAGCGTCTGAGCCGTCCGGCCGACGCACGAAGGGGCGCGCCCGCACCGGATCTCCGGTGCGGGC
>NZ_JBHWGD010000057.1:0-16095 GCF_042733235.1 Kitasatospora sp. NPDC059722 | reverse complement strand
CCCTCCCCCCTCTCCCCTCCTCGCCCCCTCCCCCCCTCTCCCCCTCCTCCCGCCCCCCCCCCGCCCCTTTTCCGGCGCTCCGGCTACTGGACCCCGGCCGAGGCGCAGGCCGCCGCGAACTGCTGGGTGCAGATGTCGGCCGCCTTGTAGAGGCCGCCGCCGACCACCGTGGCCTCGACCTTCGCCTTGGTCACCACGATCGGGGTGAGCAGCAGCGAGGGGATCTGCAGCCCGTTGCTGGAGGTGAGGGTGGTCGCGGTCGTGCTGATGTCCATGCCCTCGGCGAGCTGGACGGCGATGCTGCCGGCCGCGTCCGTCTCCGGCTTGTACGGCTTGTAGATGGTGTAGGCCTGCTCGCCGGTGAGGATCCGGCGCACCGCGTCGATGGACGCGTCCTGGCCGCCCACGGGGACGTTCTTGATGCCCGCGGTCTTCAGCGCCTCGATGACGGCGCCGGCCATGCCGTCGTTCCCGGCGTAGACGGCCTGGATGCCGTCCTTCCCGAGGCTCTGGATGGCCTCGTTCATCTTCGCCGTGGCGACGTCGGTCTTCCACTCGCCGGACTGCTCGTAGGCGATCTTCTTGACCTTGCCGTCCAGCACCTGGTGCGCGCCCGCCTTGAACTGCGCGGCGTTGGGGTCGGACTCGGCGCCGTCGATCATCACGACGTTGGCCGAGGAGGCCTTGGAGCCGAGCGCGTCGAGCAGGGACTGGCCCTGGAGTTCGCCGGTGCGCTCGTTGTCGAAGGACACGTACGCGGCGACCTTGCCCTGCGCCAGCCGGTCGTAGGACACGACCTTGATGCCCTTGGCGTTGGCGGCGTCGACCCACGGTGCGGTGACCTTGGCGTCGACCGGGTCGAGCAGGATGACCTTCACGCCCTTGGCGACCAGGTCGTCGAACTGCTTCTTCTGGGTGATCGCCTCGCCGCCCGCGTTGGCGTAGTCGAGGGTGCACTGGGTGCAGAGGCCGGTCACCGTCTGCTGGATCAGCGGCTTGTCGAACGCGTCGTAACGCGTGGAGGAGGCGTTGTCGGGCAGGAGGAGACCGATGGCCTCGCCGCCTCCGCCGGAGGCCGGCTTCTGCGCCGCGCCGGTCTGCCCGCAGGCCGCGAGGGTGAGTGCGAGCGACACGGCGGCCGTGCCCGTGGCCGCGAGACGCATGGCTCTGTTCATGTTCGGTGGTGCCTCCTGTACTGCGCCGCGAACGGTGCGGCAGGGGAGGGAGTCAAGCCCCACCGGGCGAATGCGTCAATAAGGGGAGGAGACTTCGTTATCCCCATGCTCGATTCGTTATGGGATGAACAGGACTTTCACACTTTCGAAGATCGAATTCGGGGTGGATATTGATAATTCAGGGGACTTATTAATTGCGGACGAGGGTGCGGTGGGCCAGGGGGGATCCCCTCCGGCCCACCGGGGGCTCAGCTCGCTATCGAGTAGCTGTCGCCATAGACCTTCCAGTGCAGCGGCGGGTTGAGGTCGAAGTTCCCCGCATTGAGGAAGACCGTCTGCTCGGTGTCGACCCTGCTGGTGTCGGAGTGGGCCTCCTCCTTCTTCATGACCACCTTGCGGGCCTCCAGGAAGGCCTTGAGGTAGGTGGCCTCGTCGCCGCCCTGGGCCGGGGTCCTGGCCTTCTTCATGGCCGCGGCGCGAATGCCGTCGAAACTGTCGGAGCCGTCTCCGGGGCCGTGCATGACGATGGCGTCGTAGTAGGCGAACTGGCCGAGCGCGCGCAGCCCGTCCGCCTTGGCCCGGCCGACGGCAGGGTTGAAGTACACCCGGTCGCGCTCGTCGTTCTGGGCCTGCTGGAAGACCGGGTCCTTGGCGGCGGCGGCCCAGTCCTTGACGAACGGGGTGCCGAGACCGGCGTGCGACGCGCTGCCGTTGACCTTCTTCAGCGCCGGCAGGTACTTGGCGAGGACGCTGCCGGGCTTGAGCGCGGTGTAGTGCTGGACGAGGTCGAGCATGTCGCCCGTGCCGGAGCAGAACCCGATGATGCCGGCGGTGTAGCCGCGCCCGTCACCGATGTCCTCGATGTACTTGTACTGGGCCTTCCAGTCCAGCGAGGAGTTCTCCGCACTCGACACCAACTGCATCGCGATGTCCTTCTTGTGCGGGTCGTCGAGTCCGACTCCCTTGAGCCGGACGGCCGCCGTCGGCGCGGCGTCGGCCGCACCGGCGGAGACGACCACGGCGGGTGCGGCCACCAGGACGGCGGCGAGGGCGATGCCGAGGGCGCGGCGGGGCTGAGGACGCATGTGCACGCTCCGTTTCCCGTGAGGGTTAGGAAACTTTCCTAACGAGAAATTAGCGCCCAACAGCCCCGCTGCCGCAAGGGTTTTGACACACCCTCCTCAACTTCTCCGTCAGACGGCCCGGCGGCGCACCCACCACACCGCCGCCGCGCAGGCCGCGATCCCCAGGGCCAGCATCCAGCCGGCCTCGATGAACTGGAACGGCCAGAAGCGGTCCGCCGGCTGGTACACCTGGTGCGCGGTGTAGCCGCCGTCGCGCACCATCGCCTGGAGGTGGGCGAAGTCGCCGCCGCGGTCGTAGAACTCGCCCGTGCCGATCCGGTTCCCGGCCGGGTCCGAGTACCAGACGTCCAGCACCCAGCGCCCGTCCAGCGAGAGCGGCGTCATCGTGTGCACGGCCTCCTCCAGGGGCGGCCGGTAGTGCGTCCGGAACGCCTGGGCGACGAAGGGCAGGGCCACGGAGCCCGCGAGCCCGACGCCCACCGCCACCACCGTGCGGCGCAGCACCGCGCCCGCGAGCACGGCCAGCCCGAAGGTCAGCAGCACCCGGCCGGCCATCACCGGCCAGGTCTGCATGAAGATGTCCGGGTTGAACTGCCCCGCCTCGCGGACCAGCGGCTCGCTCCACCACCGTTGCACCACCCCGAACAGCGCGGCCACGACCACGACGGCGCCGCCGACCACGGTCACCGCGCCGACCGTCCAGCGGGAGCGTCCGGCGCCCTGGGTCCACGCGAAGCGGACCGTGCCGTGCTCGAACTCCCTCGCCAGCAGCGGTCCCCCGGCGAAGGCGCCGAACCCGCCGCCGAGCACGTAGAGCACCCCGTCGAGGGTCTGCAACGGCATGCCGTACTGGTGGATGAACTGCTTGTACTTGGCCAGGCACGCGACGGTGTCCGGGTCGCAGGAGTCGGCCCCGAGGCGGTGCAGGCCGGCGTGGACGTACCAGCCGTGCAGCAGCATCGCGACGGACAGCGCCGCCATCACGCCGACCAGGGTCAGCACGGCCGTGCGGTGGCGGATGGCGGCGGCGCGCAGGACGGCGCTGCGGCGCGGCGAGGCGGTGGCCGCACCAAGGGCGATTGCGCTCACGACTGCAGGACCTTCTCGTTCGGACGGACGGCCCCGCGCGGGCCGGGGAGGGCGGAGGCGGCCGGCTCGCGCAGGTAGGCGATCACCAACTCCTCCAGGCCGACGCGCTGTTGGCGCCAGCCGTCGGAGACCGGGGCGTCCAGGCCGCCGGTGCGGACCAGCAGGTGGGACTGGACGCCGGCCCGGCGGTCGCGGACCACCGGCAGCCGCCCGGCGACCGCGTCGGCCTCGGCGGTCGGGCCGGTGAGCATCCGGTGGCCGGCCACCAGGTCGTCCACCTCCCCCGCCACCTGGACCCGGCCGCCGCCGAGCACCACCAGGTAGTCGCAGCTCTGCTCCAGCTCGTTGACGGCGTGCGAGGAGAAGACCACCGAGAGGCCGTCCTCGGCCACGGCGGTCAGCAGCACGGCCATGAAGTCGTGCCGGGCGAGCGGGTCGAGCGCGGCCAACGGCTCGTCCAGGAGCAGGAGTTCGGGCCGCTTGGCGAGCGCCAGGGCGAGCGAGACCTGGGCCTGCTGGCCGCCGGAGAGGCGCCCGTACTTGCGGTCCAGGGGGATGCCGAGGCCCTCCAGGTGGGTGCGCGCCCGGTCGGCGTCCCAGCGGCGGTTGAGGTGGCGGCCCATCGCGAGCAGGTCACGCACGCGCAGGCCCGGGTAGAGCGCGGCGTTCTGGGCCACGAAGCCGATCCGGTCCAACGCCTGCGGAGAGCCGGGGAGTTGACCGCCGAGCACGGTCATCGCGCCCGCACTGGGCAGGGTCAGGCCGGCCGCCAGGCCGAGCAGCGTGGTCTTGCCGGCGCCGTTCGGGCCGACCAGGGCCACGACGTGCCCGGCCGGGACGGCGAGGTTGCAGTCCCGCAGCGCCCAGGAGCGGCGGTAGCGCTTGCCCAGCCCGCCGCAGTCGATCACCGTGTCGACGGCCGTCACGCCACCACCCCGTCCCGGCCTTCACGCAGGTCGCGCAGCGCGTCCTCGAACACCGCGGCCATCCCCCCCTCGTCCAGCCCGGCGGCCCGCGCCGAGCGCATCCAGTCCAGCAACCCCCGCCGCAGCACCGCCCGTTCGCGCAACGGCACCACCCCGGCGGGCAGCCCGCGCACGAACGTGCCCTGCCCGCGGCGGCCCGCCGCGAGCCCCCGGTGCTCCAGCTCCCGGTACGCCTTGAGCACGGTGTTGGGGTTGATCGCCAGCCCCGCCACCACCTCCCGCACCCGGGGCAGCCGGTCCCCCTCCGTCAACCAGCCCATGCGCAGCGCCTGTTCGACCTGCTGCACGAGCTGGAGGTAGGTCGGGACGCCGGAGGCCGGGTCGAGGCGGAACTCGATCGGCGAGGGCTGGTCATCGGCTTTATCTACTTCCATAGGTAAAGAGATAAGCGACGGGGTGATCGATCGTCAAGTCGGGAGGCCGGGAGAACCGGGGAAACGCGAGAGGGCCCCGCCCCGGACCTCGCGGTCCAGGACGGGGCCCTCTCGGGCGCTGCGGGATCAGGCCCCGCGCAGCACCGCTCCCGTACGGGTGACGGCCTCGGCGACGGCGGCCTCGCGGGCGGCCGTGGCCTCGTCGGCGGTCAGGGTGCGGTCGGCGGCGCGGAAGCGCAGCGCGTAGGCCAGCGACTTCTTGCCCTCGCCGACCTGCTCGCCGGTGAAGACGTCGAACAGCCGGATGGCCTCCAGCAGTTCGCCCGCGCCGGTGCGCAGCGCGGCCTCCACGTCGGCGGCCGGGACGGCCGTGTCGACGATCAGCGCGACGTCCTGGGTCGCCACCGGGAAGCCGGAGACGGCCGGGCCGCTGACCTTCTCGGCGCCGTCGGCGGTGAGCAGGTCGACGTCGATCTCCATCGCGGCCGTGCGGGCCGGCAGGCCGAGCGCCTTGACGACACGCGGGTGCAGCTCACCGGCGTGGCCGACGACCCGGTCGGTGCCCGCGACGACGAGCTCGGCGCAGCGGCCCGGGTGCCAGGGCGCCAGCTGGCCCTGGCGCACGGTCAGCTCGACGCCGGCCGCGCGGGCCACCGTACGGGCCGCCTCGACGGCGTCCGCCCAGGAGGCCTGGGCGCCGGCGCCCCACCAGCCGGAGGGCATCCGCTCGCCCGCGAGGGCGACGGCGACCCGGCGCGGCTGGTCCGGCAGCGCGGCGTCCAGCGCGGCCAGCTCCTCGTCGCTCGGGCGCCGGTCGACGGCCGGGCGCGGGGCCACGGCCGGCTCGTCCTTGGGCAGGAAGACCGTGCCGGTCTCGTAGACCGCCAGGTCGGTGTTGCCGCGGCCGACGTTGCGGCGCAGCGCCCCGAGCAGGCCCGGCAGCAGCGTGGTGCGCAGCGCCGGCTCCTCGTCGTTGAGCGGGTTGACCAGCTTGACGGTCCGGCGGCGGCGGTCGTCCGCCTCCAGGCCGAGCGCCTCGAAGGCGGGCTCGCCGAGGAAGGGGTAGTTGTTGACCTCGACGTAGCCGGCCCCGGCCAGCGCGACGCCGATCCGGCGGTGGACGCGCTGGGCCTCGGTCAGGCCCTTGCCCGGCGGCACGTCGGGCATCCGGGCGGGGACGTTGTCGTAGCCCTCCAGTCGGATGACCTCCTCCGCGAGGTCGTACGGGTCGGTGAGGTCGGGGCGCCAGGTCGGCGGGGTGACCTCCAGGACGTCGGCGCCCGCGACCGAGCAGCCGATCTCCTGCAGGCGCCGGGTGACGGTCTCGCGGCCGTACGCGGTGCCGGCGACCCGGTCGGGCAGGTCCGCGGCGATGGTGATGGTGCGCACCGGGTGCGGCGCGGCGATGTCGGTGACCCCGGCCTCGGCGGTGCCGCCGGCGATCAGGACCAGCAGGTCGACGGCGCGCTGCGCGGCGGCGCGGGCGGCCTCCGGGTCGACGCCGCGCTCGAAGCGCTTGGACGCCTCGGACGGCAGCTTGTGCCGCTTGGCGGAGCGGGCGATGGCGACCGGGTCGAAGTGCGCCGCCTCGATGATCACCTCGGTGGTGCCCGGACCGGCGGCCGGGTCGAGGATCTCGGTGGAGGCGCCGCCCATGACGCCGGCCAGGCCGATCGGGCCGCTGTTGTCGCAGATCAGCAGGTCCTCGGCGGCGAGCTTTCGCTTGACGCCGTCCAGGGTGGTGAGGATCTCGCCCTCGGCCGCCCGGCGGACCGTGATCGGGCCGTCCACGCGCTGCTTGTCGTAGGCGTGCAGCGGCTGGCCGACCTCCAGCATCACGTAGTTGGTGATGTCGACGGTCAGCGAGATCGGGCGGATGCCGGCCTTCTGGAGGCGGCGCTGCAGCCAGATCGGGGACTTGGCGTTCGGGTCCACGCCGACGACCGTGCGGGCCACGAAGCGGTCGCAGCCGGCCGGGTCGTTGACCTTGACCAGGTAGCCGAAGGAGTTCGCCGGCGGCACGTCGAGCAGCGCCGGGTCGGCCAGCGGCAGCCCGTACGCGGCGGCGGCCTCGCGGGCCACGCCGCGCATGGACAGGCAGTAGCCGCGGTCCGGGGTGACGGCGATGTCGAGCACCTCGTCGACGAGCTGGAGCAGCTCGATCGCGTCGGTGCCCGGCTCGAACTCCGGTGGGAGCACGATGATGCCCGCGTGGTCGTCGCCCATGCCGAGCTCGCGCGCGGAGCAGATCATGCCGGCCGAGGTGTGGCCGTAGGTCTGGCGGGCCGCGATCGGGAACGGGCCGGGCAGCACGGCGCCCGGGAGCACGACCACGACCTTGTCGCCGACCGCGAAGTTGGTCGCGCCGCAGACGATCTCCTGCGGCTCGCCGGTGCCGTTGGCGTCGCCGACGTTGACGAAGCAGTGCCGGATCGGCTTCTTGAAGCCGGACAGCTCCTCGATGGAGAGCACCTCGCCGACCACCAGCGGGCCCTTGAGGTCACCGCCGAGCTGCTCGACGGTCTCGACCTCCAGGCCGGCCCGGACCAGGCGCTCGGCGACGTCACGACCGGTCTCGCCGGCCGGCAGGTCGACGTACTCGCGCAGCCAGGAAAGCGGGACGCGCATCAGATCTCCATCCCGAACGGGAGGGTGAAGCGCACGTCACCCTCGACCATGTCGCGCATGTCGGCGACGTTGTGACGATTCATCAGGATCCGCTCCAGGCCCAGGCCGAAGGCGAACCCGCTGTAGCGGTTCGGGTCGACGCCGCAGGCCACCAGCACGCGCGGGTTCACCACGCCGCAGCCGCCGAGCTCGATCCAGCCCTCGGAGGAGCAGGTGCGGCACGGGCGGTCCGGGTTGCCCACGCTCTCGCCGCGGCACACGAAGCACTGCAGGTCGATCTCGGCGCTCGGCTCGGTGAACGGGAAGTACGAGGGGCGCCAGCGCAGTTCCAGGCCGGTGCCGATCAGCTTCTCGACCAGCACCTCGATGGTGCCCTTGAGGTCGGCGAAGGTGATGCCCTCGTCCACCGCGAGGCCCTCGACCTGGCGGAAGACCGGGGTGTGGGTGGCGTCCAGCTCGTCCGTGCGGTAGACCCGGCCCGGGCACACGACGTAGACGGGGGGCTCGCGGTCGAGCATGGTGCGGGCCTGGACCGGGGAGGTCTGGGTGCGCAGCACCACGCCGGAGTCGGCGGAGCCGTCCGGGGCCTGGACGAAGAAGGTGTCCTGCATCGAGCGGGCCGGGTGGTCCGGGCCGAGGTTGAGGGCGTCGAAGTTGAGCCACTCGGCCTCGACCTCGGGGCCCTCGGCGACCTGGTAGCCCATCGCGACGAAGGTGTCCTCGATGCGCTCGGCCAGCGTGGTCAGCGGGTGGCGGGCGCCGCGCGGGGTGCGGTCGTAGGGCAGCGTGACGTCCACCGCCTCCTCGACCAGCACGCGGGCGTCGCGCTCCGCCTCCAACTCGGCCTGCCGCTTGGCGAGGGCCTGGTTGACGGCGCCGCGGGCCTGGCCGATCAGCTTGCCTGCGGCGGCCTTGGCGTGCGGGGGCAGGGCGCCGATCTCGCGGTTGGCGAGGGAGAGCGCGGAGCGGTCGCCGGTGTGGGCGACCTTGGCCTGCTTCAGCTCGTCGAGCGTGGTGGCGGCGGCGAAGGCGGCGACGGCCTCGTCCCGCGCCTGCTCCACCACCTCGGGCTTGAGGGCCTCGACCTCGACCGGGTCGTACGACTTGTTGGGTGCCGACATCTCTATCTTCCCGTGCTCCTGCTCGTCCGTGCTCAGGTGATTGGGCTCGCCTTCGCGTCACGCCCGGCGTGGCCGGGGCACGGGCAGCCGATCTCCGTTCACGGGAAGGGATGTCCGCGGCACGGCCGCGCAGGGCGTTGCGCAACGCCAAAGGTCGAGTGTAGTCGCAGCGCGTTGCGCGGCTGCCGTCAAGCCCGTCCGGACCCGACCACAGCATGCTGTGTTCGTCGTTCATGCTCTTTCAGAGCATGAAGTCGGGCACCCCGGCGGGCAGGATAAATCGGAACCGGGCGCCGCCGCCGGGCGCGCGGTCGACGCGGATCGAGCCGCCGTGGGCCTCCACGATGCCCTTGACGATGTAGAGGCCGAGGCCGGTGCCGCCGCGCTTGGAGCCGCGCCAGAAGCGGGTGAAGACGCGCGGCATCGACTCCTCGGGGATGCCGCTGCCTTCGTCGCTCACGGTGACCGCTGTGCCTTCCACGATGCGGGGCGGGGTGCCGGAGCGCTCCCAGACGGGTGCCTCGACGACCTCCTTGGCCGGTGCCACCTCGATCGTGACAGTTCCCTCGCCGTGCCGCACCGCATTTTCCAGCAGGTTGGCGAGCACCTGGTCGACCTTGTCCGGGTCCGCCCACAGCACGGTCAGCGGCTCGGTGATCCGGACGTCGAAGCGCTCCTCGGGGATGCCGGTGGCGACCTTGCGCTCGACGTGCCGGCGCACCGCCGCGGCCACGTCCACGACCTGCTTGCGCAGCTCCAGCCGGCCCGCGTCGATCCGCGAGATGTCCAGCAGCTCGGCGATCAGCCGGGTGACCCGGTCCGCGTCGGCGTCGACGGTCTCCAGCATCAGCCGCTTCTGCCCGTCGGTGAACCGCTCCCACTTGGCCAGCAGCGTCGCGGTGAAGCCCTTGACGCTGGTCAGCGGCGAGCGCAGCTCGTGCGCGACGGTGGCGATCAGCTCGGCGTGGCTGCGCTCGGTGCGCCGGCGGTCCTCGGTGCCGCGCAGGGCGATCACCAGGCGCTCCAGGGGCCCCAGCGGCACGGCCCGCACGTAGCGGGCGGAGACCAGCACCTCCCGGCCGCCGGGCAGCAGCAGGTTGCGCTCGGGCTGGCCGGTGCGGATCGCGAGGCCGCCGTACGGGTCGGTCAGCTGCCACCAGCGGCGCCCGTCGAGGTCCTCCAGCGGGAGGACGTCGTCCAGGGCGCTGCCCAGCGCGGCCTCCGGGGGCACGCCGGTGATCCGGGCCGCGGCCCGGTTGAAGCGGACCACCCGGCCGAGCGCGTCGGCGACCACCAGGCCGTCCGGCAGGTCGTCCGGGTCGAGCTCGGGCCCGTTGCCGACCATGGGTGTCCTCCCCGATTACCCACCGTGCCGTTCCCCCCACCGAGGCAGACCCTAGCGCCTCCATGCCCCCGGTAGTAGGGCCTGGCGGGTGGATCGTGCGGGGTGCCGTCAGCCGTTCGAGCGACAGCCGCCGGGCCCGCGCTGCGCCCGGGCCGAGGCGTAGAGGCAGACGGCCGCGGCGGTGGCCAGGTTGAGGCTCTCGGCGTGTCCGTGGATCGGCACGCGCACGACCTCGTCGGTGAGCGCGCGGGTCTCTTCCGGGAGCCCCCACGCCTCGTTGCCGAACACCCATGCGCCGGGTGCGCCCAGGGTGCCCTCGTCGAGCTCCTGGTCGAGGTCCCGCTCCCCCGCGCCGTCGGCGGCTAGCACCCGGATCCCGGCCGCGCGCAGCTGCCCGACGGCCTCCTCGACCGGCACGCCGACGGCGACCGGCAGGTGGAACAGGCTGCCGACGGAGGCCCGGACAGCCTTCGGGTTGTACAGGTCCACGGAGGCGTCGGTGAGCACCACGGCGTCCGCGCCGGCCGCGTCGGCGGTGCGCAGCACGGTGCCGGCGTTCCCGGGGTCGCGCACGTGGGCGAGGATCGCGACGAGCTTCGGGCGGGCCGCCAGGACGTCGGCGAACGGGGTGTCGATGAAGCGGCAGAGCGCGACGATGCCTTGCGGGGTCACCGTGTCGCAGATCCCGGCGATCACCTCGTCGGTCGCGGTCAGCACCGCGAGCCCCTCGTCCAGCGCGGACTCCACGATCCCGGCGTGCCGCTCGGCGGCCTCCGGGGTCACGTACACCTCGACCACCGCGTGCTCGCCCGAGCCCGGCAGCCGGCCGTACGCGACGGCCTCCCGGACGGCCTGCGGGCCCTCGGCCAGGAAGCGGCGCTCCTTGGTGCGCTGGTTCCGCTTGGCGAGCCGGCGGGCGGCGACGACGCGCGGCGAGCGCAGGGAGGTCAGCAGGGGGGTGTCGGTGCTCGGCATGGTCTCGTTCTCTGGGGCTCTGTGAAGGGGGCGCTGAGGGACGGGGGCGCTGAGGGACGTGCGCCGAGGGACGCGGCGCCGAAGGACGGGGAAAACGCAGAACCGGACCCGCAGGAGAGCCTGCGGGTCCGGTCGGAGCTCAACCGATCCTGGAGGATCAGGCGGCGTCGGCGGCGGCCTTCGGGGCGTTCACGTCGGCCGGCAGCGCCTTCTGGGCGACCTCGACCAGGGAGGCGAACGCACCCGGGTCGTTGACGGCCAGGTCGGCCAGCATCTTGCGGTCGATCTCGACGCTGGCGGCCTTCAGGCCCTGCACGAAGCGGTTGTAGGTGATGCCGTTGGCACGGGCCGCAGCGTTGATGCGCTGGATCCACAGCTGACGGAAGTCGCCCTTGCGCTTCTTGCGGTCGTTGAAGTTGTAGACCAGCGAGTGGGTGACCTGCTCCTTGGCCTTGCGGTACAGGCGCGAGCGCTGGCCACGGTAGCCGCTGGCGCGCTCCAGGATGACCCGGCGCTTCTTGTGGGCGTTGACTGCCCGCTTGACGCGTGCCACTTGATTACTCCTTGGGTTGGACCACGGACTACTTCACGCGGTCCGTCATTCGAATGGGTCGGGAAGGATCAGCTGCCCCGCACACGGCTCGCGCCGGGCGGGAGGGCGATCACTTGCCGAGAAGCTTCTTGATCTTCTTGGCGTCAGCGGGGGCCAGCTCGACGGTCCCGGCCAGCTTGCGGGTCAGCGTCGAGGGCTTGTGCTCCAGGAGGTGGCGGCGACCGGCGCGCTCGCGCAGCACCTTGCCAGAGCCACTGATCTTGAAGCGCTTGCTGGCGCCACTGTGCGTCTTCTGCTTCGGCATTTCGCCGTATCTCCTCGTCGGTCCCGTCCACGCCCGCGCGGTGTGCGCCACGCGGGCGTGAACTGGATGGATCTGCGGTGACCGGGCGGGGCGCCCCGTCACCGTGGTGGGCCGGTCTCCCGAGCGCCCTGGCCGTGAAGGCTCAGGCGTCCTGGGAGGCCTCGGCCGGCTGCTCGACCTCGGCAGCGGCCTCGACGTCGGCCTCGGCGGCCTCCGCTTCGGCGGCCTCCGCCTCGGCAGCGGCGTTCTCGGCCTCAAGCGCTGCGTCCTCGTCCTCGTCCGCGGCGGCGTCGGAGCCGGCGGTCCGGCCCAGTCGCTCGGCCTTGCGGGCGTCCGCGAGGGCGCGGGCCTCGGCCATCGCCTCGGTCTTCTTCTTGTGCGGGCCAAGAACCATGATCATGTTCCGGCCGTCCTGCTTCGGCGAGGACTCGACGAAGCCCAGGTCCTGGACGTCGTCGGCGAGCCGCTGCAGCAGACGGAAGCCCAGCTCGGGGCGGGACTGCTCACGACCGCGGAACATGATCGTGATCTTGACCTTGTCGCCCTGCTTGAGGAACCGGACGACGTGACCCTTCTTGGTGTCATAGTCGTGCGGGTCGATCTTCGGCCGGAGCTTCATCTCCTTGATGACCGTGTGCGCCTGGTTCTTGCGCGCCTCACGGGCCTTCATGGCCGACTCGTACTTGAACTTGCCGTAGTCCATGAGCTTGCACACCGGCGGCCGGGCGGTCGCCGCGACCTCGACCAGGTCGAGGTCGTACTCCTGCGCGAGCTCCAGCGCCTTGGCAAGCGGCACGATGCCGACCTGCTCGCCGCTGGGACCGACGAGTCGCACCTCCGGAACGCGAATCCGGTCGTTGATGCGGGGCTCGGTGCTGATGGGGCCTCCTCGGTTGCACCTTCTGCGATGCGGCCGTCGGACGGCGGTCGCACGTAGTGGACTCGACCACTGGGCGGGGCTTCATTCGTGCTGCGCTGCCCGGCACCTGCTCGGCACCATCTGCACCCGCGACACGAAAAAAGCCCCGCTCGGTACAAGCGGGGCTCCACACAATCCGGGGGCGGCACCCGGTGAGGGGCGCTGCGGCGACTCGGCGCCGTGGCGCCCGTCGCGGACCGGGACCCGTCGACCGCGAGGCCGACCAGGTGGGAGACTGTCGCGGTTGCCCTCTCGGGCCTCCTGGGTGGAGCCTCCACTTGCTGGCCGGGTGCCCATGCGGGATCCCGGCCGGTCAGTCTCGAAGCATACAGCGCCGGAAGGTCGAACGCCATTCCGCCCCGGCACACCCCGCGTTTCCGCGCTTTTCCGCGCCTTCCACGCGCGCGCACCGCACTTTTCGGCGCATTCCGGGGCCCTTGTACGCTCCAGGTGTACACGGACACCGGCACGACGGAACGAGCCCCCCTTGAGCAGCGAGCCCACCCAGAACCCCGGCGCGGACGACGACGCGATCGGCTTCGACGACCTGACCCGGGACATCGCCGAGGTCCCCGCCGTCGAGGTGATCACCACCGTCGCCGTGCACCTGATGAGCGCCGCGGCCGTCAAGTGCGGCCTCGCCGAGGGCGGCGACAAGGACAAGGACCTCGACGAGGCCCGCAAGCTGATCACCGCGCTCGCCGGACTGGTCACCGCCGGCGCCCCGGAGATCAGCAACTTCCACGCCGCCCCGCTGCGCGACGGCCTGCGCTCGCTGCAGCTGGCCTTCCGCGAGGCGTCCATCGTGCCGGACGCGCCGGGCGCCGGGCCGGGCGAGAAGTTCACGGGGCCGGTCTACTCCTGAGCGGTTCTCCCGGGGAGCACCTACCAACGTGGTAGGTGCTCCCCGTTCGTTTCTACCGCCGGTACAGCGGCTCCCCCGGCAGCTGCGCGCTCGCCGGCAGCACCGCCAGGTCCAGGCCGCGGTCCAGCCGGACGCGGAGCACCGGGTCCGCCGCCACCGCGCGGCCGACCCGCCGGGCCGCCTCCTGCACGCCCGCCTGGTCGAGCTCCGGGTCGAACACCACCGCGAGCACCCCGTCCGAGCCGTCCCCGGGGCCCAGCAGGCCGGACACCACCTGCGGCTGGTCCGCCAGCAGCGCCCGCACCGCCTCGCGCACCTCGGGGTCGCGCAGCGGCGGCAGGTACGGCCGGTTCTCGGCGAGCGCACGAAGGCGGGCGCCGGTCAGCTGGTAGGGCACCGGGCCCGCCGGGTCGATCAGCAGGGTGTCGGCCTTCTCGGAGTACGCGACCATCGCCGCCTGCGGGGCCGCCACCGGCGCCGGGCGGGCGTCGGCGCGCCAGCGGGCCAGCCTCTCCAGCGACGTGAACGCCGGCAGCGCGCGGCGCCCGTCCGGGGCCTCCAGCACCGGCACCGCCATGTCGCTGGTCTTGTCGTGCTTGTGCCCGTGCTCGTCCACCTCGACCTCGCCGAGCAGGGCGACGATCGGGACCATCAGCCGGGTCGGGGTGAGCGCCGCCAGCACCTCGGGCTCGGCCGAGCGGTCCTGCGACCAGCGGGCGAGCGCCGCGGTCAGCGCCGCGTCCGCCGTGCCGTCGTCGTCGCCGAAGCCGGGGTTCGGGATGCTCTTCCCGACGAACGCCGGGTTGGAGAAGTCTTTGCGGTCCACCCGGCCGACCCTATGCCACCCCGTCCCGGGAGCCGCACAAATCCGCACGCGCCCCCTACCCACGGGTAGCCGGGTGTGGCAGCCTGCGCGCATGGTGATGCTCGAACCCGCTCCCAGCGCCACCCCGGTCTCCGACCGCGCCCGGTACGACCGGGCCACCGCACACCTGGACGGGCCGGTCGCCGTCGTCGACCTCGCCGCCTTCGACGCCAACGCCGCCGACCTCGTGCGCCGCGCGGGCGGCAAGCCGATCCGGGTCGCCAGCAAGTCGCTGCGCTGCCGCGCCCTGCTGGAACGCGCGCTCGCCACCGACGGCTTCGCCGGGGTGATGAGCTTCACCCTCGACGAGTCGCTCTGGCTCGCCCGCACCGGCCTGCGCGACGTCCTGCTCGCCTACCCCTCCGCCGACCGCGACGGCTTCGCCGCGCTGACCGCCGACCCGGAGCTCGCCCGCGAGGTCACCGTCGTCCTCGACGACCCCGCCCAGCTCGACCTGATCGACAAGGCCCGCGCCGGCGACGCCGAGGTCCGGGTCTGCCTGGAGCTCGACACCGCGCTGCACCTGCTCGGCGGACGCGTCCGGATCGGCGCCCGCCGCTCGCCGCTGCGCACCCCCGAGGACCTCGGCGCCTTCGCCGAGGCCGTCCAGCGCCGCCCGGGCTTCCGGGTCGTCGGGCTGATGGCGTACGAGGGGCACGTCGCCGGGGTCGGCGACCGGGTGCCCGGACGGCCGGTGCGCTCACGGGTGATCCGGCTCATGCAGGCCAAGGCCCGCACCGAACTGGCCGAGCGGCGCGCGGCCGCGGTCCGGCGGCTGCGGCAGGTCGCCGAGCTGGAGTTCGTCAACGGCGGCGGCACCGGCAGCGTGGAGAGCACGGTGGCCGAGCGCGCCGTCACCGAGGTCGCGGCCGGCTCCGGGCTCTACCTGCCCCGGCTGTTCGACAACTACCGCTCGTTCGACGGCCGTCCGGCCGCACTCTTCGGCCAGCCGGTCGTCCGGCGGCCCGGCGTCGGCGTGGTGACCGTCCTCGGCGGCGGCTACGCAGCCTCCGGACCGGCCGGCCCCGACCGCTCCCCGACCCCGTACCTGCCCGAGGGGCTGCGCTACGACCCGACGGAGGGCGCGGGCGAGGTCCAGACCCCGCTGCTCGGCGCCGCCGCGGACGACCTGCTGATCGGCGACCGGGTCTGGTTCCGGCACGCCAAGGCGGGCGAACTGTGCGAACGCTTCGCCGAGCTGCACCTGATCGAGGGCGACCGGGTCGTCCGGACCGTCCCGACGTACCGGGGCGAGGGGAAGACGTTCCTCTGACGCTTCGTCCGGTTCTGCCCTACGGTGGTGCCGAGATTGGGCGACGACAAGGGAGCGGCATGGACGCCGAGATCACTGAGATTGCGACGAGGGGCGCGACCGTCCTGGCCGGCCTCATGGTCACCTCGGCCTGGGACCGGGTCAAGCCGCGCGTTGCCGCGATGTTCGGCCGCAAGGCGGAGTCGGTCACCGAGGAGCTGGACGAGACCCAGGCCGAGCTGGTCGCGGCGCAGGAGGGCGACAGCGAGTCCGCCGCCCGGAGCGCGCAGGGCGAGTGGGAGCCGAAGCTGCGCCGACTGCTGGCGAACGACCCGGCCATGGTCACTCAACTCGTCGCAATCCTCGACGAGTTCGCTCCGAGGCAGGACGACCAGGCAGCCAACGTGACGATCATCAACAACACGATCAAGGATGGGAACCACCAGAACGTGATCCAGGCCGGCTTCTACAACGACCGGACCCGCTGACCTTTCCGCAGCCTTAAACAGGCCCGATGGAACGCCTAACCCCGGTGTCCCGTCGGGCCTTTGTGCTGCTC
>NZ_JBHWGD010000056.1:15830-57982 GCF_042733235.1 Kitasatospora sp. NPDC059722 | reverse complement strand
GGCGAGGGTGCGGCGGGTGGAGAGCGAGCGGGTGTTCTTCGCAAAGCGGGTGATAACGGACGTGCGCATGACGTGACTCCCCAGGGCCATGGGTCTGACGGTGTGGTGGGTGAAGACGACCGGCTCCGCTCCTCCTGAGCGGAAGCGCCCCCCGGCTCTGCCGGTCTCGCTCTCCGTGCCTTCATCCGTATAGACGCGCATCCCCGCCGGTGGTTGCAGGTGGGTTCAGAAGTTTTTTCGGAAGCCTTCCGGAGCCGTGTTTCGGGATACTGCCGGAATGACGGATGAGCTGACTGTCCGTCCGGGGACGGTGCCGGGCGGGGACGCGGACGGGGACGGGGAGCGGCGGTCGCTGCGGCGGGACGCGTCGGGGACGGCGTTGCTGGCGGGGCTGGTGTGCATCGCGGTGTCGTTCTCGGGGCCGCTGGTGGTGGTCCTCGCGGCGGCCTCGGCGGGGCGGCTGGACGCGGCGCACACGGCGTCCTGGATCTGGGCGGTGGGCGTCGGCAGCGGGGTGAGCGGGTTCCTGCTGAGCTGGTGGACCCGCACGCCGGTGATCACGGCCTGGTCGACGCCGGGGGCGGCGCTGCTGGTGACGAGCCTCGGGGCGTACCCGTACCGGGAGGCGGTCGGGGCGTACGTCGTGTGTGCGGTCGTGGTGACGCTGTTCGGGGTGACGGGCTGGTTCGGGCGGCTGATCGCGGCGGTGCCGGTGGGGATCGTCAACGCGATGCTCGCGGGCATCCTGTTCTCGTTCGGCGCCGGGATCTTCGGGGCGGTGCACGGCGCACCCGTGCTGGTGGTGGGGAGCTTCGCGGCGTTCCTGCTGGCCAAGCGGTTCGCGCCGCGCTACGCCGTGCCGGTGGCGCTGCTGGTGGGCGGGGTGCTGGCGGCGGTCACGGTCGGCCTGCCGCTGCGGGTGGGGTCGGGCGGGCCGACCGTGCCGGTCCTGACGGTGCCCGCGTTCTCCTGGTCGGCCGTGGTGGGGCTGGCGCTGCCGCTCACGATCGTCGTCCTGGCCTCGCAGAACGCGCCGGGCCTCGGGGTGATGAGGGCCTTCGGGTACCGGGCGGACGACCGGCTGCTGATCGGGTCGACCGGCGCGATGTCGCTGCTGATGGCGCCGTTCGGCTCGCCCGGGGTCAACCTCGCGGCGATCACGGCGGCGATCTGCTCGGGCCCGGAGGCCCACCCGGACCCGCGGCGGCGCTATGTCGCGGGGATGTCCTCGGGGGCGCTGTACGTCGTGGTGGGGAGCTTCGGCGGGGTGCTGGTGAGCCTGTTCACCGGGCTGCCGAAGGAGCTGATCGCGGTGATCGCCGGGGTCGCGCTGCTGGCGTCGCTGCAGGGCAGCCTGGCGGCGGCGG
Organism: Kitasatospora sp. NPDC059722; assembly: GCF_042733235.1. Taxonomy (NCBI): domain Bacteria; kingdom Bacillati; phylum Actinomycetota; class Actinomycetes; order Kitasatosporales; family Streptomycetaceae; genus Kitasatospora; species Kitasatospora sp. NPDC059722. The sequence continues at coordinate 56,615 of NZ_JBHWGD010000056.1, read as the reverse complement.
TCGCGGAGGAGCGGGGGCGGGACGCGGCGGTGGTGACGTTCCTGGCGAGTGCGTCGGGGATGGGCCTGTTCGGGATCGGTTCGGCGTTCTGGGGGCTGCTGTTCGGGCTGGGGACGCACCTGGTGCTCGGCCTGGCGCGGAAGCCCTGACAGATTCATTGGTATGACTGGTCCGATGTGGATCGTTCGGCCAGGTCGGTGACTTTTTCGTCCGCCAGTGGGGGCGACACGCCGGGTCGGGTACGTCTCCGCTCCACCACCCGGGCGACACCGGGTGACCGGAGCCCCGAGGACGCACCCGTATGCCGCCTGGCAACCCTGGCCGTCTCGTTCGGAGTCTGGCCGCGCTCGTGCTGGTGTCCACCGCCGTACTCCCGGCCGCCCTGGAACTGGTCGGCCCCTCGCCGTTCGGCGTGATCGGGGCCGGCGCCCCCGTCGACCGGGCGGTGCCACCGCACACGGCGCAGCGCGCCGACCTGCGCGGCGCCGCGCCCGCCCCGACCGTCGACATACGCCGCACCGGCGACCCGGCCAACCGGATCACCCTGGTGCTGCTCGGCGACGGCTACACGGCGGCCGAGCAGGACCTCTTCCAGCAGCAGGCGGACCGGGCCTGGCACTCGCTGATGGACATCGAGCCGTTCCGCAGCTACCAGGCGTTCTTCAACATACGGCGGGTCGAGGTGCTCTCGCCGGTCTCCGGGATAGCCGAGACCGAGAGCCGCGGCCGCAACCCCTCGACCCCGCTCGGCATGCACTTCTGGTGCGAGGGCACCGCCCGGCTGCTCTGCGCGGACGAGGCGGCCACCGCCCGGCTGGCGGGGGACAGCGCCGGGCCGCAGTACCTGATAGCGCTGGCGAACTCGACCGAGTACGGCGGCGCCGGGGGCACCGGGGTGACCACCCTGGCGGGCGGCAGCCCGGACGCGGGGCGGATCATCCAGCACGAGATCGGCCACACCGTGGGGGACCTCGGGGACGAGTACGACTCCGCGCCGGACGACGCCGACTACCCGAACCTCTCGACCCTCAACGCCGACGACATGCGCAAGAAGCAGACCAAGTGGTGGCGCTGGCTGGGCGCCGCGTCCCCGGACGGCGCCGGGACGGTCGGGGCGTACCGCAGCGCCAACGGCCTCTACCGGCCGACGCAGGACTCGGTGATGCGCACCCTGGGCAGTGCCTACAACCTGCCCTCGCGCGAGGCGATCATCGAGGAGCTGTACCGCCGGATCCGCCCGACCGACCCCCCGGTGCCGCCGCCCGGCGAGGTCGACGGCCGCCCGCAGCTGGACGCCCGGCCGCTGCCGCTGTCCGGGCCGCGCCAGCTGCGGGTGGACTGGACGGTGGACGGCGTCCCGGCGGATCCGCGGACGGTGAACGGCGGGCGGCTGGACTCGGCGCAGCTGAACATCCCGGCCGGCCGCGCCGCCACCGTCACGGCGACCGTCCGGGACACCACGGACTGGGTGCGCGACGAGGGCTTCCGGGACAAGTACATGACCCGCTCGGTGTCCTGGACGGTCACCGGCTGAGCGCAGGTCCCGGGGAGATCGGTCGTACCCCACTCTGGGCGTCCAATCATGGGATGACTACCCTGGACGCACTATGCCCGTGGAGCCAGACCGTTCAGTCCGTCCCCTGTCCGCCCCCGCTCCCCGTTCCTCCGACGAGTCCCCGGCCGCCGTCACGTCCTCGGCCGCCTTCGCGTCCCCGCCCGGCGGGCGCGCCGCGTGGCTCGCGTGGTCCGTCGGCGTCAGCGTCTACGTCCTCGCGGTGATCCACCGCACCAGCCTCGGCGTGGCCGGGCTGGACGCCGCCGAGCGCTTCGGGATCGGCGCCTCGGCGCTCTCCACCTTCTCGATCCTCCAGGTGCTGGTCTACGCGGCCATGCAGGTGCCCGTCGGGCTGCTGGTGGACCGGTTCGGGCCGCGGCGGGTGCTGCTGCTCGGCGTCCTGCTGCTGAGCACCGGGCAGCTGGCCTTCGCGTTCAGCTCCTCGTTCGCCCCCGCGCTGGCCTCCCGCGCGGTGCTGGGCTGCGGGGACGCGATGACCTTCATCAGCGTCCTGCGGATCGCCGCCCGCTGGTTCCCGGCGGCGAAGAACCCGTTCGTCGCGCAGCTGACCGGCCTCGTCGGGATGGGCGGCAACCTGTTCACGACGGTGGTGCTCGCGCAGGTGCTGCACAGCGAGGGCTGGACGCCGACCTTCGCGGCGATCGCGCTGCTGGGCGTGGCGGTGTTCGCGCTGGTCGCGCTCTTCCTGAAGGACGCGCCCGCCGTGGCCGAGCCGGTCGACCAGCACCGGCCGCGGACCGGGATCGGGCGGCAGGTCCGGGAGTGCTGGCAGGAGCCCGGCACGAGGCTCGGACTCTGGGTGCACTTCACGACACAGTTCCCCGGCAACGCCTTCGGCCTGCTCTGGGGCCTGCCCTACCTGGTCGAGGCGCAGGGCATGACGCGCGCCGAGGCCGGCGGGCTGCTGACCCTGCTGGTGCTCTCCAACATGACCTGCGGCTTCGTGTTCGGCCGGGTGCTGTCCTTCTCGCCGCGCGCCCGGATGCCGATCGTGTTCACGGTGATCGGGGCCACCGCGCTGGGCTGGGCGCTGGTGCTGGCCTGGCCCGGCGCGCACCCGCCGGTGTGGCTGCTCGTCGGGATCATCCTGGTGATGGGCAGCAACGGCCCGGCCTCGCTCGTCGGCCTCGATTATGCCCGCGCCCGCAACCCGGTGGAACGGCTCGGGACGGCCTCCGGCATCGTCAACATGGGCGGCTTCATCGGCACGATGATCACCCTGTTCGGCATCGGCGTCCTGCTCGACGCCCTGGCCCCGGCTGGCGCGGAGACGTACTCGGCGGACGCCTTCCGGTGGGCGTTCTGCTGGCAGTACGTGCCGCTGGCGGTGGGGACGGCGATGATCCTGCGGCTGCGGCGGAGGCTAGTGGCAGTGGGTGCGTAGGGTTTCTGACCTGCGAAAACGCGATTAGCCATCCTTTGGGGAAGGTTAATGCCCCCGGTATGAGTGAGTTGAACTCACTCATACCGGGGGCATACGTCAGCGACCGTACTCCCGCATCATCGCGGCCATCTGCGGTGGCGTCCCGTAGATCCGGGCGCCATGGAGCTCTGCGTGCATGAGCCCGTGGTCAGGTGGAGCCGACTCGTGCTGCGCTTCACGCCGCAGGCGGACCAGGTCCACGAGCTTCAGCTTCGGGCAGCCCGGGACCACCCGGCTGCCCCGGATCCCGACCCGCTCCACGGATGGGCAGGCGTAGTAGGCGCCGAAGGGCGGCCCGCTGTCCTCCTCCCGCGTCGGCATGTGGAAGACCATCTCCCCGTGCCGACAGTGCACCGTCCCGTCCGAGTGGATGGTCACCCCCGGCCAGTCCTCGTGGTCGATCTCGGCGATGATCTGCACCTGCTGGCCGATCGCCTCCGTGAGGGTCTCCGTCATCCGCCGCTGCTGGGTGGGGATGTCGGTGTCCCCGCGGCGGATGGACGGGAGGAGGTCGCGGGTGACCCATTCCTGGAAGGGCTGCGCGTTCGGCTTGGTCGACCTCATGATCAGGGTGTACAGACCCGTCTCGCTGATGACCCCAAGCATGGGATTTCCACGCCTGTATGGTTTCTGACCTGCGGGAACCTGGTAACCATCAGAATTTCTGATGGTTACCAGGCGCAGGTCGACCATCCGTGCGTTCATCGGCTTCACGATCTTGTGTGCCTCGCTCGGATTGCTGCGGCCGAGCACTCGGCACACGTCCGCCGTGACGAACCACGGCTGCCCGTCGATCATCACCACCCTGATCGGCTGGCCCGTGACCGGGAAGCTCGACCGCACCAGCACCATCTGTTCCTGCTGTTCCTGTTCGTCGTCCATGGGGACGCCCCTCCTTCTTCCGAGTGATGGCAGGACTGCTCGGAACAACGAGGTCGAACGAGTGGCGTACTGGTCCCACGTTGACGCACGGATGCACGAGGCGTACCGCCCCGGCGCACGGTTGTGCGTGTACGCCGGGTGGTGCGCGACTGCCCTCTCAGATGGTGACCGAGAACGTGGCCAGCACCCGCTCGGCCAGCTCCTTGTCGCCCTCGACGCCCACCGGGCCCGGGCGGCCGCGGCCGCAGGCGAGGCGGACGTACGTCTCCCAGTCCATGGTCAGCTGGACGTCGGGGGCCAGGCTGACCGACTCGTCCACGGTGCCGCGGCCGGCCGCGTCGACCCGCACGGTGCGCAGGAACTCGACCGGGCCGGTGACGTCCAGCACGAGGGTCGTCCCGGCCGGGGCGCCCGCGGTGTGGGCGACGGCCTTGGGCAGCCTCTCCAGCAGGACGTCCCGGGCGACCAGGGCGGCCGGGGAGGCCAGGTTGCCGGGTGCGGCCAGGGCCCGGCGCAGGTCCTGCTCGTGCACCCAGACGTCGAAGGCCCGCAGCCGCAGCAGCTCGTGGTACGGCACGTCCCGGGCGAACGGGCCGGCCGGCCAGCGCACCGGCTCCTCGGGCGTCTGCCGGGCGTTGCGCAGGGCCCGCGAGCGGCGGATGATCGTGTACTCCAGCTCGCCGGTCATCTCCAGCGCGGTGTGGCAGCGGCGCTTGTCCACCGGCAGCTCGACGTAGCGGGCGAACTCGCTCGTGACGTGGCGCAGGTCGCGCGGCAGCGCGTGGATCGGGCGGGGGTCGCCGAGCAACTCGGACTCGACGGCGATGATGTGCGAGACGACGTCCCGCACGGACCAGCCGGGGCACTCGGTGGCGCGGTTCCAGGCGCCCTCCGGCAGGGGGGTCACCAGTTCGGATATGGACTCGATGCTCTGCGTCCACGCCTCGGTGTGCGCCTGCACGGTCTGGTTGTCCGTCACGGGAATCTCCGGCCCTCCGTCAGCTGCCTTGCCGCGCGCACCCTGCCCCGTCGGCCGGCCGGGTCGGTCCGGCCTTCGGGCGCACACGCTAACCGCACGTTACGCTGCCGGGTGACAGCCGGGCAGCGCTTTCGGGTGACGATCGTAGGACTCTTGCCGTGGACGGTGGTACTGTGCGCGCTTCATTGATCCAACTCGCGGTCTCCGACGCCGAGCCGCCGGCCGAGCGACGGGCCAGGGCGGCCTCCCTGGTACGGGCCCAGCACGGCTGTGACCTGGTGGTCCTGCCCGAGCTGTGGCCGCTCGGGGGCTTCGCCTACGACCTCTGGTCGGAGGGCGCGGAGACGCTCGACGGGCCCACCTCGGACGCCATGGCGGCCGCCGCCCGGGCCGCCGGGGTCTGGTTGCACGCCGGTTCGATCGTCGAACGCGACCCGGACGGGCCGATCTACAACACCTCGCTGCTGTTCGCCCCCGACGGCGAGCTCGTGCACACCTACCGCAAGATCCACCGCTTCGGCTTCGACAGCGGCGAGGCGGTGGTGATGGGCGCCGGGCAGGAGATCGTCACGGCCGCGACCGACTTCGGCACGCTCGGCCTGGCCACCTGCTACGACCTGCGCTTCCCCGAGCTGTTCCGGGCCCTGCTCGACGCGGGCGCGCAGCTGCTGGTCGTCCCGGCGGCCTGGCCGGCGCGGCGCCGCGAGCACTGGACGCTGCTGGCCCGGGCGCGCGCGGTGGAGGAGCAGGCGTACGTCCTCGCCTGCAACACCGCCGGGACGCACGGCGGGGTCGAGCAGGCCGGGCACAGCATCGTGGTGGACCCGTGGGGCCGGGTGCTGGCCGAGGCCGGGGCGGGGGAGCAGGTGCTGACCGTCGAGTTCGATCCGGCCGAGGTGGCCAAGGCACGGGCGGAGTTCCCGGTGCTGCGGGACCGCCTGCTGGGGATCCCGGCGCCGGTCCAGCGCTGACGCCGGAGGGGACGGAACGGGCGGGATCCGGCCGTTCCCGGGGTTGGTTTGTACCTGCTCCGGACGGGTTTGAGAAGATGAGCACTCGTCGTGTTCCCAGTCGTTCTTCGGCCGGTCCGCCGAGGGGCGGCCGGTCGGCCCGCCCGAGGAGGTCGCGCGCATGGCCGGCAACGGCGCAGGCGACACCCGTCCCGTCATCCGCCGCAACAGCCTCCGCGAGCAGATCGCGGGCGCGCTGCGCGAGGAGATGATGGCCGGCCGCCTTGAGGCGGGCCGCAATTTCACCGTCAAGGAGATCGCCGAGCTGTACGGCGTCTCCGCGACCCCGGCCCGCGAGGCGCTGGTCGACCTCGGCGCCCAGGGCCTGCTGCGGGCCGAGCACCACCGCGGGTTCACCGTGCCCGAGCTGGGCTGGGACGACTTCGTGGAGATCTTCGAGTCCCGGGTGCTGCTCACCGACAGCTACTACCGCCAGTACCGCTCCCGCCGCGCCCTGCCCGACCTCACCCGGCTGCCCTCGCTGCGCCGCCGGGCGGACGCGGCCGTGCGGGCGGCCAGGGCCGGGAACCTGGACGTCATGGTGGGCTGCGACCGCCGGTTCTGGCAGGAGGTCGCCGGGCTGCTCGGCAACCGCCGGATCGGCGCCTACCTGGACTGGCTGCGCGTGCAGTCCTGGATGTTCGCGGCGTCCTACCTGCGGGAGCTGTCCGCGCTGGGCGGGGTGTGCTGGGACCGGCACGTCGACCTGGTGGACGCGATCGAGGCCCGGGACCTCGCCGGGGCGCACCGGATCATCTGCGAGTACAACCTGTTCACCGTCCGGCTGCTGGCCGAGCTGGCCGGGCAGCCGCTGGAGTCGGTGGCCGTGCTGGGGCTGCTCACCGAGTCCGTGGACGAGGAGCCCGTCCCGGCCCCCGGGCCGGCCGGGCCGCCGCCGGACGAGCCGGGCCCCGCGGTGCCGGGGACGGCCCGCGCGCGGCGCGGCGAGGACGTCGGCCGCGAGCTGGGCCGGGAGCTCGGACTGGGGCTCGGCCTGGTGCCGCAGCCGCGATCGATCCCGCACGGCCGGTTCGGCCGGCGGCTGCCCGAGCCCCCCGAGCACCCGCAGGGACGGCCCGATCCGCATCGCGCGCCGGGCCGGTAGGGTGGGCGGTCGTCGTACCGGACGTCCCCGTCGGGACCCGTCCCGGTGCGGACACCGCCGCCCGTAGTCGTCCCCGTCCGCGCGGACGACTCCCCGCCCGGAGAGGAAGAGCCGGCCATGGCCTGCGACCTCTGGCTCGTCCCGCTCGTGGACGTGCTGAGCCACAGCCCCGACAACCCCTTCCGGGACGACCTCGCGCTGTACAACGCCGTGCTGACCTCGCGCGGACTGCCCGAAGTGCCGGTCTACCAGTACGTCCCGGGGATCAGCGGGGCGGTCGAGCCGATAGCCGCCTTCGACTACGACTCCCTGCACTTCCTGCGCCGCGCCTACCTGTTGGGCCTCACCGGCCTCGACATCACGCCGGTCGACTCGCTCGGCGGCGACTACGAGCAGCTCCTGGAGATGTTCGAGAACAGCGCCGAACAGTCCCACCTGGTCTGGCACTTCGACCACGCGGGCGCCTACGTGCCGATCGAGTTCGCGGTGCCGCTGGTGGACGACGCGCTGCTCGCGGTCGGCGGCCCGCTCGGCTCCAGCCACGGGCTGCTGCGCGAACTCCAGGCCGTGGCACCGTCCCTGGGCCTGGACCCGTACAACCCGCCGGCCCCGACCAAGCCGCTCGGGCCGACCGGCCTGGAGCAGCCGTTCGGCCCGCCGCTGGACGACCTGCACCCCTTCGCCCGCGAGCGGCACGCCTGGGCGGGCCTGTACGCGGCGGCGACCCGGAGCGTCTCCCAGGGCTCGATGATCGTCTTCGCCTGAGCCGGGCGGCAGCCTCGGCTGTCCGGTCCTCGGCCCCCGCACGGCCGCCCGCCTACCGCAGCGGGCCCTCCGGCGGCCGCTGGCGCGGCATGGTGGGCCGGGTGCCCGGCGGGGGCAGCACCCGCACCTGGGCGCCCACGCCGGTCTCGGTGCGCCCGCCCCACGTCCCGGGGGCCTGGGTGGGCAGCTGCGTCATCGACGCGCGGAACTCCAGCATCCACTCCGAGGTCTCGGTGCGGACCATGTCCGACACGTCCTCGCAGAACCGGCGCAGCACGCCCAGGCAGCGCTCGGCGGCCTCGCCCGCGGTGCCCTCGGTCGGGCCGAGCACCTCCCGCACGCACTCCGACGCCCAGTCGAACTGAAAGGCCTCCAGGCGGCGTTGCAGCGCCTGCGCGGTGCTCACGTCCCGCATCCAGCCGGAGGTGAGGCCGAACGCCCGGTCGGTGCCGTAGCAGGCCGCCGCGAGGGCCAGGCCGACGTAGCCCCAGCTGGTGCCGTGCGCGACGGTGCCGGTCAGGTCCACCAGCGGGGCGGACACCCCGCCGATCGCGAAGCCGACCGTGCCGAACCGCAGCAGGCGGGCCCAGCGGCGCTTCCAGACCCGGTCCTTGCGGTACCACTCGATCGCCTCGACCGCCCGCTCCTCGGACCAGCGGTAGAGCTCCTCCAGCCGCTCGGCCGGCTCACCCCAGTCCCCGAGCGGGAACTGGCGGGCGCTCAGATCGGTCCGGCGGCGGGTGGACGCCCGGCGGGCGACCGCCGCGACGGGCTGGTCCTCCTCGCCGATCTCCTTGCCCCAGGCACTCTCCTCGGGCTGCATTTCCGGCTGGCTCACCTGTGGGGCTCCCTGTGGCGGGGCGGGCGGCTGGGTCTGGCGACGCGTCCGGCTGACGGATCGTCTGCCAGAGGTTGTCCAACAGCACTTCTTACCGCCAAATGGCTGACCGCGGGGCGCTTCCCCCTTGATCGTTATCGGATTCGGCCACCGGAACACGAGGTCGGAGGGATGCGGGGGTCGGCGAGATTTCACCCGTCCGAGCGAGGCCCCGGTGACCCGCCGTCCTGACCCGGCCACCCGCCGCCGAAAGACGGGGCCCGGCCTTGGAGGATCCTCCGACATCGTGAGCGTACGGAGCTCTCCGCTTGGAGGTTCCGACGGGACCGGAGAGCGGCCGGAACAGGCCACCGACTACCCTTGCCAACCGTGAAGGTCCTCGTCATCGGCGGCGGCGCCCGCGAACACGCCCTGTGCCGCTCCTTGTCCCAAGATCCCGCCGTCACCGAGCTGCACTGCGCCCCGGGCAACGCCGGCATCGCGCAGGTGGCGACGGTCCACCCGGTCGACCAGCTGGACGGCGCCCAGGTCGCCGGCCTGGCCGGGCGGCTCGGTGCCGACCTCGTCGTCGTCGGCCCGGAGGCCCCGCTGGTCGCGGGCGTCGCCGACGCCGTGCGCGCGGCCGGGATCCCCGTCTTCGGCCCGTCCGGCGCGGCCGCCCAGCTGGAAGGCTCGAAGGCCTTCGCCAAGGACGTGATGGCCGGCGCCGGCGTCCCGACCGCCCGCTCCTACGTGTGCACCACCGCCGAGGAGGCCGCCGAGGCCCTCGACGCCTTCGGCGCGCCCTACGTCGTCAAGGACGACGGCCTGGCGGCGGGCAAGGGCGTCGTCGTCACCTCGGACCGCGCCGCCGCGCTGGCCCACGCCGCCGCCTGCGAGCGCGTGGTCATCGAGGAGTACCTGGACGGCCCGGAGGTCTCGCTGTTCGCGATCACCGACGGCACCACCGTCCTCCCGCTGCAGCCCGCCCAGGACTTCAAGCGCGCGCTGGACGGCGACGAGGGCCCCAACACCGGCGGCATGGGCGCCTACTCGCCGCTGCCGTGGGCGCCCGACGGGCTGGTCCAGGAGGTCCTGGACACCGTCCTGCAGCCGACCGTGGACGAGCTGCGCCGCCGCGGCACCGAGTTCTCCGGCCTGCTCTACGCCGGCCTCGCGCTCACCTCGCGCGGCACCCGGGTGATCGAGTTCAACGCCCGCTTCGGCGACCCCGAGACCCAGGTCGTGCTGGCCCGGCTGCGCACCCCGCTGGCCGGCGTCCTGCTGGCCTCCGCCACCGGCACGCTCGACCAGCTGGAGCCGCTGCGCTGGAGCGAGGACGCGGCCGTGACCGTCGTCGTCGCCTCCGAGGGCTACCCGGCCGCGCCGCGCACCGGGGACCCGATCGAGGGCCTCGCCGAGGCCGAGGCGGACGGCACCGCGTTCGTCCTGCACGCCGGCACCGCGGCGGACGGGGACGGCCGGGTGCTGAGCGCCGGCGGCCGGGTCCTGTCCGTCACCGCGACCGGCGCCGACCTCGCCGAGGCGCGCGGCCGGGCGTACGCCGCCGTCGACCGCATCTCGCTCAAGGGCGGCCAGCACCGCACCGACATCGCCCTCAAGGCGGCGGCCACCGCCTAGCCGTCCGGGCCGTCCGCACCCCGCAGGGCGCCGCGTCGTGGGAAACACCCCCATGGACGCAGCGCCCTGCGGCGTTCCCGGGCGGGGGCGGCCGTGGTGGGCGGCGCACCGTTCGGCGGCCGGATTCCAGCCCATCGAGTGACAGCACCCGCATCCGGCTGACGTAACCGGCCGCCCGGCCTTATGGTGCGCTGGATCGCACCGCGCCGTGGCCGCGCGCTGGGGTCGCCGCCGGGTAGCGGCGGTCCCGCGGGGGGATGCTGGACGGCGTCCGGCCGGGCGGTCGCCCGGGTGCTTCGCACCGGACCGGTCGCGGGGCGTCCGGTACGTCGTCCGGATATTCGGACGGCGTCACCGGGACGAGTGGAAACCGGGTCGTTCCGGAACACCCACGCGGACCGGGGCGTCGAACATGGCAGAAGCGCCACACAGCACGCACTACCGGGATCGGACACCACCGCTTCCCGGTCGGAACTGATCGTTTCGAGTCGGCTCAGGGGCCCGTCAGCGGGCGCCCGAGGGCTCCGAAGGGGGTGCCGCACCGTATGGCCGCTGCCGACACCGCGCGCGCACACGCCCAGGCGGTCCTGCGGATCCGCGGGCTCGCCCTGGCCACCGCCGCCGTGCCCGCCGCCGTCGCGGTGGTCCTGCTGGCCGGACGGTTCACCGGCCGCATCGGGGCGCCCGGCGCCTCCGACGCGGCCGGCTGGGACGCCGCCCGCTGGGCGGTCGGCGCGGTCGCCGTGCTCGCCCTCCTGGTGGCCGGCCTGGCCGCCCGCGCCTACCGCAGGGCCGTCCCACCGCGCACCCCGGCCGTCCCGCTGGAGCGGGCGGAGGCGCCCGAGCTGTACCGGCTGATCGCCGAACTCGCCGACCGGCTGGACGTCCCCGCGCCCTCCGCCATCGCGCTCACCCCGGACTGCGACAGCTGGCTGGAGGACGTCCAGCCCGCGCACCCGCACCACCCCCGGTCCGAGCCGCCCGCGCCCGTCCTGGTGATCGGCTCGCCGTTCCTGTGGTGGATGCGGGCCGACGAGCTGCGCGCCCTGCTCGCGCCCGTGGTGGCCGGCACCGCCGCCTCCGCGGATCCGGACATCGCCGCCGCCCGCCGCTTCCTGCGCAGCCTCGACGCCAGCCTGGACACCGGCCCGTCCCCGGCCGGGCTCGGCGGCGCCGTGCTGGCCGGCCCGCCCCGGGCGCCGCGCCGCGGCCCGGCCCTGCTGACCGACCGGATCACCCGCCGCCTCCTCGGCGCCTGCCGCGGCCACGCGGCCGAGCTGGAGCGGTCCGTCGCGAGCTGGGCCTCCGAGCAGGCCAGGACGGTCGACTACGGCCTGCGGATCGCCGCCCAGGAGCAGGTCGGCCTCGCCTACGCCGGCTGGGACCGCCTGCTCACCCGGGTCGCGCTGCCCGCCTGGCGGCTCGGCCGCCACCCGGCCCACCTCAACGCCGGCGTGGTCGCCGCCCTCACCGAGCTGTCCCGGCGCGACCGGCTGGCCGACGGCTACGGCACCCGGCTCGGCGACCGCCCCGCCTGCGACCTGCTGGAGGAGCCCGGCACCGTCGACCGGGCGGTCTCCCGGCTCGCCGCCGAGCTGTTCTTCGGCGAGCCGGCCGCCGGCGCCTGGCACGAGCTGGAGTGGACCGACTACCCGGCCGAGGCCGTCGACGCCGGCTGGCGGGCCCGCGCCGCGGCCCTGCAGAGCGCCCTGGACCGCCTCGCGCCCCAGGCCCGCCCCGGCGCCCCGACGCTCACCCGGCTGCTGGTCCGCCTCGCCGAGGGCGACGGCGAACAGCTGGCCGCCGCCCTCGCCGCCGAGCTGGCCCGCACCACCGCCCCGGCCCCGCTGCTCGAACCCGTCCGCAGCGGCCGCGACCTGCTGGTCGACCACGTCACCGCGATGGTCTGCTGCGCCGCCGTCGACACCGCGGGCGCCACCCCCGGCCTGGACTGGCTGGACGGCCCGGTCCTGCTGATCCGCGGCGTGCGCCGCACCGACCTCGCCGCCCCCGTCGCCCAAGCCGTCGAACAGGGCCAGGACGGCCCCCTGCGCGCCTGGCTCGACGCCGCCGACGTCCGCCTGGAGAAGCCCGTCCGCCTCTGATCGACAGCGGCGCTCGAACGCTGCCCACGCGCCCCCGGCCGGGCCCGCGGGCGGCCGTCCGCGCAGGCCGGAGGGCCCGCCGCCGACCGGCCCGAGATTGCCACCACCAATTGCTACCGCAGGGTGACGCTGCGCCAGCACTGTGTGGTGTATTAGACCGCACGCACATCCGGGGGGCACGTGCCAGCCGGAGGGGAGTGCACCTGGGAGGGGCGCGTGGGTACCGAACTCAACCGCCGCTGGGAGTCCGGAACGCTTGCCTACAGCGCCTCCGACCCCTTCGGCCAAGGCCCGCTGCCCTGGCTGCGCAGCCCCGACGAGTACCTGGCCGACGCCGAGGGCACCGTGCCCTGGTACGTGTCCGTGGACGCCCCCGGCCAGCGCCCGCTGGCCGCCGCTGCCCGGCCCCGGCCGCCGGTCGGCACCCCGCGCAGCGCCGACGACGTCGTCCAGCAGATCAAGGGCTTCGCCTCGGCCGGGGTGGTCCGCCCCGGCGGCTCGGTGGACTTCCGGGTCACCGTCAACCCGCCGCGCGAGTTCACCGTGGACGTCTACCGGATCGGCCACTACGGCGGTGACGGGGCGCACCACATGACGTCCAGCCCGCTCATCGCCGGCCTCGCCCAGCCCGCCCCGCTGGTGGTCGGCCGGACGGTGTCCTGCCACCACTGGTGGCACTCCTGGCGGCTGCAGATCCCCGCCCACTGGCGGCCCGGCGCGTACGTCGCCGTGCTGACCACCGCGGACATGCTGCACCGCAGCCACATCCCGTTCACCGTACGGGACTTCGAGGACCGGGCGCACGCCGCCGAACTGCTCCTGGTGCTCCCCGACGTGACCTGGCAGGCCTACAACCTGTTCCCCGAGGACGGCCGCAGCGGCGCGAGCCTCTACCACGCGTGGGACGGCCGGGGCGGGCTGGTCGGCGAGTCGGAGGCGGCCGTCACCGTCTCATTCGACCGCCCGCACGCCACCGCCGGGCTGCCGCTGCACGTCGGCCACGCCTACGACTTCATCCGCTGGGCCGAGCGCTACGGCTACGACCTCGCCTACGCGACCGCCACCGACCTGCACGCCGGCCTGGTCGATCCGGCGCGGCACCGGGCGCTGGTCTTCCCCGGCCACGACGAGTACTGGTCCGAGCCGATGCGCCGCGCCGCCGAGCGGGCCCGCGACGGCGGCACCTCGCTGGTCTTCCTGTCCGCCAACACCATGTACTGGCGGGTCGAGCTGACCGCCGCCGCCTCCGGCGAGCCGAACCGGCTGCTCAACTGCCGCAAGCGCCAGAAGGTCCGGCCGGGCAGCCCGGCGGCCGGGGCGCCGGGCGCCGCGAGCGCCCTGTGGCGGGACGCCGGCGAACCCGAGCAGCACCTGCTCGGCGTGCAGTACTCGGGCCGGGTCGCCGCGCCCGCCCCGCTGCTCGCCCGGCACACCGCGCACTGGCTGTGGGACGGCACCGGGCTCCAGGAGGGCGACGAGCTGCCCGGCCTGGTGGCCGGCGAGGCCGACCGCTACTACCCGAAGGTGGCGCTGCCCGAGCACACCGAGCGCGTCCTGCTGGCCCACTCCCCGTACCGGGACCTCGCCGGCCGCACCCGCTACCAGGAGACCTCGCTCTACCGCGCGCCCAGCGGCGCGTACGTCTTCGCGGCCGGCACCTTCGCCTGGTCGCCCGCGCTGGGCCGCCCCGGCCTCACCGACGAGCGCGTCCAGCGCGCCACCGCCAATCTGCTCGACCGGCTCTGCAAGAACGGGCCCTGAGCCCGTCGGCGCAGGGCCCGGAAGGCCCGGAAGGCCGCCGGGAGCGTTCGTGAAAGACTGCGGGGGCAGTGACCTCCCCTTTCGCACGGCCCGGCCGCTGGACTGATGGCCCACGCCCGTGAACGACCCCTGAGGACTGAACACCTTGAGCGGATTTGTCACCAAGCCCGAGCCGGTCCAGGTGCCCGGCCTGGTCCACCTGCACACCGGCAAGGTGCGCGACCTCTACCGCACCGAGTCGGGCGAGCTGGTCATGGTGGCCAGCGACCGGATGTCGGCCCACGACTGGGTGCTGCCGAACGAGATCCCCGACAAGGGCCGCGTCCTCACCCAGCTCTCCCTGTGGTGGTTCGAGCGGATCGCCGACATCGTGCCCAACCACGTGATCTCCACCGAGGTCCCGGCCGGCGCGCCCGCCGACTGGAAGGGCCGCACGCTGATCTGCAAGAGCCTGGACATGATCCCGGTCGAGGCGGTCGCCCGCGGCTACCTGGCCGGCTCCGGCCTGAGCGAGTACGAGGAGAGCCGCACGGTCTGCGGCATCGCGCTGCCCGAGGGCCTGGTCAACAGCTCCGAGCTGCCCGCCCCGATCTACACCCCGGCGCTCAAGGCCGAGGTCGGCGAGCACGACGAGAACGTCCCCTACGAGGAGACCGCCCGCCGGATCGGCGCCGAGCTGGCCAACCAGGTGCGCCGCACCACCCTGGACGTCTACGCCCGCGCCCGGGACATCGCCCGCGACCGCGGCATCATCCTGGCCGACACCAAGTTCGAGTTCGGCCTGCTGGACGGCGAGCTGGTGATCGGCGACGAGGTGCTCACCCCGGACTCCTCCCGCTACTGGCCGGCCGACGACTACGAGCCCGGCCGCTCGCAGGCGTCCTTCGACAAGCAGCTCATCCGCGACTGGCTGGTCTCCCCGGCCTCCGGCTGGGACCGCTACAGCGAGGAGCCGCCGCCGGCGCTGCCGGCCGAGGTGGTCGAGCGGACCCGGGCCAAGTACGTCGAGGTGTACGAGCGCCTGACCGGCACCGGCTGGGTCTGATCCCCCGACCGCCCGCGGGTACGGCCGTCAGATCCAGCCGTGCTCGCGGGCGATCCGCACCGCCGCATGCCGGTTCTCCGCGCCCAGCTTGGTGGCCGCCGAGGAGAGGTAGTTGCGGACGGTGCCCTGGGACAGCGCCGCCCGCGCGGCGATCTCGGCGATCGGGGTGCCGTCCGCGGCCAGCTCCAGGACGTCGGTCTCGCGCGGCGTCAGCGGCGTCTCGCCGGCGCTGATCGCGTCCGCGGCGAGCTCGGGGTCGACGTACCGGCCGCCGGCCCGGACGGTCCGGATGATCCCCGCGAGGTCGGCCGCCGACACGGTCTTGGGCAGGAAGCCGCGCACCCCGACCTCCAGCGCCCGCTTCAGGTAGCCGGGCCGGCCGTGGCCGGTGACGATCATGCAGCGGCAGTCCGGCAGCAGCCGGCGCAGTTCGGTGGCGACCTCGATGCCGTCGCGTCCGGGCATCTGCAGGTCCAGGACGGCGATGTCGGGCCGGTGCGCCTGGGCCATCGCGAGCGCCTCCGGGCCGGAGCCGGCCTGGGCGACGACCTCGATGTCGTCCTCCAGCGACAGCAGCGCGGCCAGCGCGCCCCGGATCAGGTGCTCGTCGTCGGCGAGCAGGACGCGGACGGGCGGGGTCTCGGTCATCGGTGGGCCTCCTCGGCGCCGGCGGACGGGGTGACGTCGGTCAGATCGGTACGGCCGCGAGCATCCGGAACGTGCCCGGTGCGGCCGTCGGGACGGTCAGCTCGCCGTCGTGGGCGGCCAGCCGCTCGCGGAGCCCGCGCAGTCCGGTGCCGCCGCCCTGGGAGGGCAGCGGGACCTCCGGCACGCCGTCGTTCTCCAGCTCCAGCACCGCCCGGCCGTCCTCCCGGTGCAGGCGGATCAGGCAGTGCGCGGCCTCGCTGTGCCGCAGCACGTTGGTGGTGGCCTCGCGGATCACCCAGCCGAGCACCGACTGCACCGGGGCCGGCAGCCGGTCCGCGTCCTCGCCGAGGTCGATCTCGCAGGCGACGTCGGCGGAGCGCAGCACCGCCCGGGCGCCGATCGCCTCGGCGTGCAGGTCGGCGGTGCGGTAGCCGCGGATGACGTCGCGGACCTCGCGCTGCGAGTCCTGGGCGATCCGCTGCACCTCGGCCATCTGTTCGGCGGCCTCCGCGCGCCCCCGGCGGGCGAGTTGGACGGCGAGCTCGCTCTTGAGCGCGATCGTCGTGAGGTTGCGGCCCATGACGTCGTGCAGGTCGCGGGAGAAGCGCAGCCGCTCCTCGGCGACGGCGAGCCGGGACTGCGCCTCGCGGGCGGCGTCCAGCTCCCAGACGATCGCGGTCACCCAGGCGAAGCTGCGGCAGCTGCCGATCAGGAAGGACAGGCCGATCACCGCCCCGACCAGCAGCCCGATCGTGATGCCCGGGTCGAACCCGGCCAGCACCATCGCGGGAGCGATCGCCAGGACCTGGCCGATGGCGATCAGGAAGGTCCTGGGCAGGGAGACCGCGACGGCCGTCGGGCCGATCGCCGAGCCCATCAGGGCGGTGGCGACGACCGCGGTGAACGGCGGCGCGTGGGGGCTCACCGGCCCGCCGGTGGACGGGCCGAGCAGGATGACGGTCCAGGAGCCGACCACCGTCAGGACGGCGTTGACGACCAGCCAGCGCCGGTACTCGACCGGCCGCTTCAGGTAGTGGTCGAGCGCGGTGCGGTACGCCCGGAGCGTGACCAGCGTGGAGGCGAGCGAGACGACCAGGGCGACCCGGACGGCGGTGCCGTAGTGCGGGAGGTTCGCGGGGGAGGCGCTGACCACGAGGTTGATCGGCAGCATCATCCACGCCATCAGGTACAGCGACCAGCGGAAGTACAGCTCGGCGCGCTGCGGCTTGCCGTAGCCCTTCCAGCGCCGGATCGGCCCCCTGACCTGCATCGACTTGCTCCCCGTCCCGTCACGTTGCTGTCGCTGCCTTCATATCAGAGGGAGGGAGGGGCCGGGGCTTCGGTTGTGGTGCCGTCCGCCGGGACGTCAGCGGCGGGACTCCCAGCGGAAGTACCGGACCGCGCCCCAGCCCGCCAGGCCCAGCCACACGGCGCCCGTGACGAGGTGCGGCACGGCGGTGGACCAGGTGCCGCCGAAGCCGGTGGCGGCGGCCGAGCCGTCGGTGCCGGTCCAGCCGATCCGGATCAGCTGGAAGCCCGGGGTGGTGGGCAGCAGCCGGCAGAAGTCGGCGACCCGGTCGGGCATGACCTCCAGCGGGATGAACAGGCCGGAGCCGAACTGCGAGACGAGCAGCAGCGGGAGGGTGGTGATGCCGGCGGTCTCGACGGTCTTGGTGAAGGCGCTGGTGAGCGCGGCCGTCGCCATCATCGTGCCGATGCTCAGGAGCAGCCCGGCGGCCAGCAGCAGCGGGTTCACCGGGGCGCCGAGGTGCAGGAAGGCGGCGCCGCCGCCCGCGACGACCGCGCTCATCAGCAGCGCGAGGCTCACCGAGGGCACGGCCGTGCCGGCCAGGATCTCCAGGTCCCGGGCCTCGCCGGTGCGCAGCCGCTTGAGCACCAGCTCGTTGCGGCGGCCGACGTACGCGGCGGTCAGGTTGTAGTAGACGACGAAGGCCAGGATCCCGCCGATGGTGCCGATGATCAGCAGCGAGTCGACGTCCAGGCCGGGGTGGTCCGAGGCCTGCTGCTTCAGCATGCTGCGGCGGCCGGCGATCATCAGCACCGGCAGCAGCAGGGCGGTGAACAGGGCCGAGCGGTTGCGCAGCAGCAGGGTGGCCTCGGAGCGGCCGAGGGAGGCCAGGCGGCGCAGGGCGGTCCCCTGCGGGCCGGCGGCGGTGCCGGTGGTGGTGGCGGTGGCGCTGGAGGGGGCGGCGGTGGTCATCGGGCGGATCCGATCAGGCGGCGGGAGGAGCGGGAGGAGCGGGAGGAGCGGGAGGGACGGGAGGCGCGGCCGGCGGGCGCGGGCGGCCGCGGCTCGTCCTGGTGGGCGGCCTCGGAGGCGATCGCGAGGAAGGCCTCCTCCAGCGAGGCGCTGCGGGCGTCCAGGGCGCCGAGCGCGAGGTCGTGGTGGTGGGCCCAGCCGAGCAGCTCGTGGAGGTCCCGCTGGAGGGCGGAGGTCTGCACGGTGACCTTGCGGCCGTCGACGGCGACCTCGGCCCCGGCCAGCAGCGGCAGCGAGGCCCCGCTGAACTCGGGCAGTTCGAAGGTGATCCGGGAGGGCCGTCCGGCGATCACCTCGGCGACGGTGCCGGTGGTGACGACCCGCCCGCCGTGCATGATCGCCAGCCGGTCGGCCAGCTCCTCGGCCTCCTCCAGGTAGTGCGTGGTGAGCAGCACGGTGGTGCCCTGGGCACGCAGCTCGCGGACCAGCCGCCAGACGGCGGCGCGGGCCTCCGGGTCCAGGCCGGTGCTGGGCTCGTCCAGGAAGAGCACCTCGGGGCGCCCGAGCAGGGCCATCGCGAGGTCGAGCCGGCGGCGCTCGCCGCCGGACAGCTGCTTGACCCGCACGTCGCGCCGGTGGCCGAGGCCGACCAGCTCCAGCGCCTCCGCCACCGGGCGGGCGCCGCTGGTCAGGCCGGACCACGTGCGGCCGGTCTCGGCGACGGTGAGCTCGCCGGGGAAGCCGCCCTCCTGGAGCATGATGCCGATCCGCGGGCGGAGCGCCGCGCGCTCCCGGTACGGGTCGTGGCCGAGCACCCGGACGGTGCCGCCGCTGGGCGCGGCCAGGCCCTCGACGAGCTCCATGGTGGAGGTCTTGCCGGCCCCGTTGGTGCCGAGCAGGGCGTAGAGCTCGCCGCGGCCGACGGTCAGGTCGACGCCGCGGACGGCGTGGTAGCCGGTGGTGCCGGAGCCGTAGTGGCGCTGGAGGTCGGTGACCTCGATCACGGGGCCGGAGGTGCCGGCGGGCTGGCGCGTTTCCATGGCTCCAGCCTTCCGCCGCCCGGTCCGCGCGGTCAGTGCGCGCCGTCATCGGAAGGGGGTGCGGATCCACGGGTCGGCGGTGACAAATGTCATCGGTCACCGGTACGCCCGCGGATGCGGGGAGTGCCCGGGGAAATGCCGAAGGGCCCCTCTACCGAGGAGCCCTTCGTTTCTGAGCGGACGACGAGATTCGAACTCGCGACCCTCACCTTGGCAAGGTGATGCTCTACCAACTGAGCCACGTCCGCAGGTCAAACTATTGAGTTGTGCTGTGCTCGCGCACTGCGAGCGGACGACGAGATTCGAACTCGCGACCCTCACCTTGGCAAGGTGATGCTCTACCAACTGAGCCACGTCCGCACGGTGCCTGGTGGGGCACCGGCCGCCTCTTCGGATCTCTCCGTTGCGGCGACGAGGAATACTCTACAGCATCGTTCGGGGTGGTCGCCCCACCCTTTCG
The DNA here is from genome assembly GCF_042733235.1 of Kitasatospora sp. NPDC059722. Taxonomy (NCBI): domain Bacteria; kingdom Bacillati; phylum Actinomycetota; class Actinomycetes; order Kitasatosporales; family Streptomycetaceae; genus Kitasatospora; species Kitasatospora sp. NPDC059722. Next base: position 37,137 of record NZ_JBHWGD010000056.1, on the reverse strand, counting down.
GCGGGCAGGGCGACCGCGGGACCGCCGGCTCGGGCCGGACGTCCCCGCCGGGGTCAGTTCGCCTCGGCGAACGCCTCGTACACGTGCTTGGGGATGCGCCCGCGGGCCGGCAGCTCCATTCCGCGCGACTGGGCCCAGGCGCGGACCGCGGCCGGGTCGGGGGTCAGCGCGGTGCGGCGGAAGGACTTTCCGGTGCGGCTCTGCCGCCGCCCGGCCGCGACGAACGGCGCGAGGGCCTCCCGCAGCTTTTCCGCGTTGTCCACGGACAGGTCGATCTCGTACGACTTCCCGTCGACGCCGAAGTGGACGGTTTCCGCGGCGGCGCCGCCGTCCAGGTCGTCGGAGAGCGTGACAACTACACGCTGTGCCATGGGTGTCAATCCTCTCGGGCAATTCGGCCGTCGGCGCGCGGGGTGCGCCCCGGGGCCTGATGTGCACCACTCGCGCAAGCGCATACGGGCAGGCCTGGTGGCCCGCCGGATACGCAGCACTTGCCGCGACAGGTGGCCCTATTCTGCACCCGAAGCTGGTCGAAATCGAAGAGTCCGGCATTCTTTTCCGGATATTCACGTCTCTTCGTGGGACTTGCGGATACCGGAGCGCGGGACGGGCGGTTCTGTCCCGGAGTGCCGTATTCGGGTGTTCTTCGGGGGTTCTCCGCCCGGCCGGCCAATCCGCCGAAATCGGCTGCCGGGGGTGGGGGTCGGCGCGGCCGGATCCCTTGCGGCGTAAGGGTCTCGGGTCTACGCGCGTCGCTCTCCCCGGCCAGCAATCCCGCCCGAAACCACCGGTAGTCTGGAGTTCCCCCGCCTCACGAAGACACCACCGGGAGTGCCAGTGGCACGCGTCGTAGTCGACGTCATGCTCAAGCCGGAGATCCTCGACCCCCAGGGACAGGCGGTGCAGCGCGCACTGCCCCGTCTCGGATTCACCGGGATCGCCGACGTCCGCCAGGGCAAGCGTTTCGAGCTGGAGCTGGAGGGTCCGGTCGACGACGCCGCACTCGCCCGTATCCGCGAAGCCGCCGAGACCTTTCTCGCCAACACCGTGATCGAGGACTTCACCGTCCGGGTCGAGGAGGCGGCGAAGTGACCACCCGCGTAGGCGTCGTCACTTTCCCCGGTTCCCTCGACGACCGCGACGCGCAGCGCGCGGTCCGGCTGGCCGGCGCCGAGCCGGTCTCCCTCTGGCACCGTGACGAGGATCTCCACCAGGTCGACGCCGTCGTCCTGCCGGGCGGTTTCAGTTACGGCGACTATCTGCGCTGCGGGGCGATCTCCCGCTTCTCGCCGGTCATGACCACCATCATCGAGCAGGCGAAGCTCGGAATGCCGGTCCTCGGTATCTGCAACGGCTTCCAGGTGCTGTGCGAATCGCACCTGCTGCCGGGCGCGCTCACCCGCAACGACTCGCTGCACTTCGTCTGCCGCGACCAGAAGCTGCGGATCGAGAACGCCGGCACCGCGTGGACCCGGGATTACTCGGCGGGCCAGGAAATCGTGGTTCCGCTGAAGAACGGCGAGGGCCGCTTCGTCGCCGACGCGCACGTCCTGGACGAGCTGGAGGCCGAGGGCCGGGTGGTCGCCCGCTACCTGGACGTCAACCCGAACGGTTCGTACCGCGACATCGCCGGCATCACCAACGCCGCCGGCAATGTCGTCGGCCTGATGCCGCACCCGGAGCACGCGGTGGAGCCGCTCACCGGTCCGACCACCGAGGGCCTGGGCTTCTTCACTTCCGTCCTGAAGCAGCTGGTGAACGCCTGATGAGCCTCGACACCGTCAAGAACGCCGAGCAGACCCCGGACGCGGCCCAGCCGTGGGCCGAACTCGGCCTCAAGGAGGACGAGTACGCGCGGATCCGGGAGATTCTCGGCCGCCGCCCGACCGGGGCGGAACTCGCGATGTACTCGGTCATGTGGTCGGAGCACTGTTCGTACAAGAGCAGCAAGGTCCACCTGAAGCAGTTCGGCGAGAAGAAGCCCGATTCCGACGCCATGCTCGTCGGCATCGGCGAGAACGCCGGTGTCGTGGACGTCGGCCAGGGCTACGCGGTGACCTTCAAGGTCGAGTCGCACAACCACCCGTCGTACATCGAGCCCTACCAGGGCGCGGCCACCGGCATCGGCGGCATCGTGCGCGACATCCTCGCGATGGGCGCCCGCCCGGTCGCCGTCATGGACCCGCTGCGGTTCGGCGCGGCCGACCACCCGGACACCCGGCGCGTGCTGCCCGGGATCGTCGCGGGCATCGGCGGCTACGGCAACTGCCTGGGCCTGCCGAACATCGGCGGCGAGGTCGTCTTCGACTCCTGCTACCAGGGCAACCCGCTGGTCAACGCGCTGTGCGTGGGCGTCATGAAGCACGAGGACATCCACCTCGCGCAGGCCTCCGGCGCTGGCAACAAGGTCATCCTGTACGGCGCCCGCACCGGCGGCGACGGCATCGGCGGCGTCTCGGTGCTGGCCTCCGAGACCTTCGACGACACCAAGCCGGCCAAGCGCCCGGCCGTCCAGGTCGGCGACCCGTTCCAGGAGAAGCTCCTCATCGAGTGCACCCTGGAGATCTTCGGCGAGAAGCTCGTCAAGGGCATCCAGGACCTCGGCGGCGCCGGCCTGTCCTGCGCCACCAGCGAGCTGGCCTCGGCCGGCTCCGGCGGCATGCGGATCGACCTCGACACCGTGCACCTGCGCGACAACACGCTCTCGCCGGAGGAGATCCTCATGAGCGAGTCGCAGGAGCGCATGTGCGCGATCGTCGAGCCGGACAAGGTCGCCCGCTTCCTGGAGATCTGCGAGAAGTGGGACGTCATCGCCAACGTCATCGGTGAGGTGACCGACGGCGAGCGCCTGGAGATCTTCTGGCACGGCGAGCTCGTCGTCGACGTGCCGCCGCGCACCGTCGCCCACGAGGGCCCGACCTACCAGCGCCCGTACGCCCGCCCGAGCTGGCAGGACGCGCTGCAGGCCGACGCCCCCACCGGCGAGCGGCTGGCCCGCCCGACCACCGGCGAGGGCCTCAAGGCCGACCTGCTGAAGGTCGCCGGCCACCCGAACCAGGCCTCCAAGTCCTGGATCACCGACCAGTACGACCGGTACGTGCTCGGCAACACCGTGCTCTCGCACGGCGAGGACTCGGGCATGATCCGGATCGACGACGAGACCAACCTCGGCGTCTCGGTCGCCACCGACGGCAACGGCCGCTACGCCAAGCTGGACCCGTACACCGGCGCCCAGCTGGCCCTCGCCGAGGCCTACCGCAACGTCGCGGCCGGCGGCGCCAAGCCGCTCGCCGTCTCCGACTGCCTCAACTTCGGCTCCCCCGAGGACCCGGACGTCATGTGGCAGTTCGCCGAGGCCACCCGCGGACTGGCCGACGCCTGCCTGGTCCTCGGCACCCCGGTCACCGGCGGCAACGTCTCGCTGTACAACCAGACCGGCGAGGTCGCCATCCACCCGACCCCCGTGGTCGCGGTGCTCGGCGTCATCGACGACGTGACCCGCCGCACCCCGGTCGCCTTCGCCGAGGAGGGGCAGCTGCTCTACCTGCTCGGCGACACGGCGGACGAGCTCGGCGGCTCGGCCTGGTCCCAGGTCGTCCACGACCACCTCGGCGGCCTGCCGCCCAAGGTCGACCTGGAGCGCGAGCGGCTGCTCGGCGACATCCTGATCGCCGCCTCGCGCGACGGCATGATCGACGCCGCGCACGACCTCTCCGACGGCGGCCTCGGCCAGGCGCTCGTGGAGAGCTGCCTCAAGGGCGGCCAGGGCGCGCGGATCATCGTGCCCGAGGGCACGGACCCGTTCGTGTTCCTGTTCTCCGAGTCGGCCGGCCGCGCCGTCGTGGCGGTGCCGCGCAGCGAGGAGCTCCGGTTCAACGACATGTGCACCGCCCGGGGCCTGCCGGCCACCCGGATCGGCGTCGTGGACGGCGACAGCATCGACGTCCAGGGGCAGTTCAGCGTCACGCTGGCCGAGCTGAAGGACGCCCACACCGGCGTCATCGAGGCCCTGCTGGCCTGATCGGCTTTCGAGGGGCGGGCGGTTCGATCGAACCGTCCGCCCCTCGGCGTATCTTGAGCCGCATGCCTCCCAAGTCCCGCACGTACCAACCGCAGAAGGTCCGCGCCGCGCTGGCCGCCCAGACCGGGGCGCTGCGCGCCGCCGTGCGCGGCCTCACCGCGGAGCAGCTGGACCTGCCGACCAGGCTGGGGAAGTGGACCGTCCGCGAGCTGCTCGCGCACCTCGCCGTCCAGCTCGACTTCGTCCCCGCGCACCTGGACGATCCGCTCCAGGGGCGCCCGCCGCTGGACCTGACGGGCTGGGTGGCGGCGGTCGGTACGGTCGCGCTGTTGCTGGACGAGCAGGCCGGGGAGCGCGCCGCGGCGGACTTCGCCGGGGCCCCGGCCGCGGTGGCGGAGGCCTTCGGACGGGCCGCCGACGCGCTGACCGGACTGCTGGAGCGGCCCGAAGCCGCCGACCCGGCACGGCGGTTCGAGATCCGGCTCGGCTCGATGACGCTCGCCGACATGCTGGTCACCCGGCTCGTCGAGACGGTCGTGCACGCCGACGACCTGGCCGACGCCCTCGGCCCCGAGGCCTTCCCGCACGACCGCCAGGCCGTCGCCGCCGTCACCCGGCTGCTCGCCGACACCCTCGCGGCCCGGGCCCCCGGCGGCGCGGTCGAGCTGCGGATCCCGCCGTACGCCGTCGTGCAGGCCGTCGAGGGCCCCCGGCACACCCGGGGCACCCCGCCCAACGTGGTCGAGACCGACCCGCTGACCTGGATCCGGCTCGCCACCGGCCGCACCGCCTGGGCCGCGGCGGTGGACGCCGCCGCGGTCTCGGCCTCGGGCGAACGCAGCGACCTGAGCGCGTACTTGCCGGTCCTCGGCTGATCCGAAAGACACGCCCTAGCGCAGCTGCCCCGCCAGGGCCTCCGCGGCCTTGCGGAGGCCCTCACCGGTGTACGTCCGGTCCGGGGTGTCGCCCGCGGAGTCCTCGGACAGCATCAGGACGATGTCGCCCTCGCCCTTCGGGGCCAGCCGGGCGAGGGCGGCCGTGTCCGCCCCCGGCACGAGCACGGTCTGTCCGGGGCCCGGCTGGTGGTCGGCCAGTTGCCGGAGCTGGCTGACCGAGGCACGTGCCCGGCTCTGGATGCGCGGCAGCAGGAGGTTGACGGCCACTCCGGTCTTCGGGACGGCGAACAGCTCGACGGCGAGCGAGCTCCCGCCCGCCCGGTACGCGCAGGTGATGTCGGCGTTCGGGGGAGTGGCCGGGATCGACGGCATCTCCGGCGGGTGGGTCGCGCCCGTGGGCCAGGGCTGGGGCGGGCGGCCGTCACCGACCTCGCCGTCCACCGCGGACCCGTTGCCGGTGTCCGGGCCGATCGCGTCGGGGAGCCCGGCCGCCTTGAGGGCCTTGCCGAGGTCGAGGCCGAAGGGGCAGGTGTTCTGCCGGTCCTGGTGCAGCTTCTGGGCGGTGGCGCGGACGGTGTCGTACGAGAGCGCGCCGGGACCGGCCTCGCCCGCGGGCGAGGACGAGCAGGCGGCGGTGCCGAGCAGGACCCCGGCGGAGGCGAACACGGCGGTGAACGTGCGGCGTTGGGCAGCGGTCATGCTCGCAGGGTAGGGCGCGCTCATCGCGGGCGCGCGCCTACTCCGTCCCGATCCTGTTCCGGTGTGCGGGCTTTCGCGCCCGTCACGGCACCGAGGGCCCGCCCAGGTACGTCCCGTCCGCCGAGTACGGCCAGGCGTTGGGGGCGCAGCCCTTGAGGCCGTAGATCTGCTGCATCATCGCGGGCGCCGGCTTGCCGGGGCCGGGGCAGGTCTCGTGGCCGTGGCCGATCCGGTGGCCGACCTCGTGGTTGACGATCAGCGCCCGGTACTCGTCCAGCGGGCCGTCGAACTGCGGTGAACCGGTGTTCCAGCGCTTGGCGTTGACGATCACCTGGCTGCCGACGTCGCAGTTCACCTCGCCGTGGGTGTCCAGGCCGGCGGCGCCGCAGAGCCGGTCCACGGTGGCGGGCGAGGCGATCTTCACGGTGAAGTCGTACGGGCCGCTCGCGACCAGCTGGAAGCCGTTCTTGCGGTCGCTGGTCCAGCCGCGCTTGTCGCCGAGGATGCCGTGGATCTGGGTGGCGGCGGCCGTCGGGTCGATCCCGATGCCGTCCTCGACCTCGACCCGGTAGCGCCGGATGTTGCCCTTGCCGACCGGCTGGGCGGTGGCGGGGGCGACCGTGAACGTCCCGGCCCCCTTGGCGGGGCCGGGGTCGGACGCGGTGGGAGTCGGAGTCGGCGTGGGTGTCGGGGTGGCCGTCGGCGTCGGCGTCGGGGTGGGCGTCGGGGTGGCCGTCGGAGCGGGGGCGCTCAGCTCGGCCGCCGGCACGACCCGCGCCTGCGTCGTCGGCCCGGTCGCGGGCGCGGCGGAGTGGCGGCTCATCAGCACGACGACCGCCGTGGACAGGACGGCCACCGAGGCGACGAGCGCGATGAGGAGCGCGGGGCCCATGCGGCGACGCGGCGGGCGGCGTCTGCGGCCGGAGTGGGCACTCCTGCGCGAGGCGGTTCGAGCTGCGGGCACGCTCGACACCCTGACATGGAGAACGGGTGAATGTCCACATACCCGGTATGCAGCTTTCCGCCCGGTCCGGTCACCCGACGGCGGTTGACCCCTGCGGCTCGGATGGCAGACTGCACTCCATGGCGATTCACCGGAATCTACTCGACGGCCCCGAACCGACCCACCTCCCCGAGGACGAGCAGCCCTACCGCATGCTCGCGGAGGAGTCGGCCTCGCCGACCCAGGTCGCGGCCGACTTCCCGACCTTCTGCCTGGCCTGGGCCATGCTCGCCGACGACGCGTTCGCGGCCGGCCGCTACGTCGAGTCGTACGCCTACGCCCGCACCGGCTACCACCGCGGCCTGGACGCGCTGCGCCGCAACGGCTGGAAGGGCCACGGGCCGGTGCCGTGGGAGCACCGCGGCAACCGCGGCTTCCTGCGCTGCCTGGCGGCGCTGGCCCGGGCGGCCGGCGCGATCAAGGAGACGGAGGAGGAGGCCCGCTGCTGGCAGTTCCTGAAGGACAGCAGCGAAGAGGCGTACGAGGCGCTCAAGCAGTAGCCGGCCCGTCCGGTGTGAGTGCGTGAGCCTCCGAACGCGTGAGTGCCCCCGGTGGACGGACCACCGGGGGCACCGACGTTCGCGCCGCCGGGACCGGCGCCGCTACCGGGCTCACTTCAGGCGGTTGCCCGCCGAGCGCAGCTGCTGCGCGGCCTCGAGCACGCGGGAGGCCATGCCGGCCTCGGCCAGCTTGCCCCAGGTGCGCGGGTCGTAGGTGTTCTTCTTGCCGACCTCGCCGTCGACCTTCAGCACGCCGTCGTAGTTCTGGAACATGTGCGCCGCGACGGGGCGGGTGAAGGCGTACTGGGTGTCGGTGTCGAGGTTCATCTTCACGACGCCGTTCTCCAGCGCGGTGGCGATCTCCTCGGCGGAGGAGCCCGAGCCGCCGTGGAAGACGAAGTCGAACGGGTCGGTCTTGCCGTACTGCTTGCCGATCGCGTCCTGCAGCTCGCGCAGCAGCTCCGGCTTCAGCACGACGTTGCCCGGCTTGTACACGCCGTGCACGTTGCCGAAGGAGGCGGCCAGCAGGTAGCGGCCCTTCTCGCCCAGGCCCAGCGCCTCGGCGGTGCGCACGGCGTCGTTGACGGTGGTGTACAGCTCGTCGTTGATCTCGTGGGTGACGCCGTCCTCCTCGCCGCCGGTCGGGGTGATCTCGACCTCAAGGATGATCTTGGCGGCGGCGGCCTGGGCGAGCAGCTCCTGGGCGATCTCCAGGTTGTCGGCCAGGGTCTCGGCCGAGCCGTCCCACATGTGCGACTGGAACAGCGGGTTCAGGCCCTTGGCGACGCGCTCGGCGGAGACCGCCAGCAGCGGACGGACGTAGCCGTCCAGCTTGTCCTTCGGGCAGTGGTCGGTGTGCAGCGCGACGGTGATGTCGTACTTGGCGGCCACGATGTGGGCGAACTCGGCCAGCGCGACGGCGCCGGTCACCATGTCCTTGTTGTGCTGGCCGCCCAGGAACTCCGCGCCGCCGGTCGAGATCTGGATGATGCCGTCGCTCTCGGCCTCGGCGAAACCGCGCAGCGCGGCGTGCAGCGTCTGCGACGAGGTGACGTTGATGGCCGGGTAGGCGAACTTGCCCGCCTTGGCCCGGTCCAGCATCTCGTTGTAGACCTCGGGAGTTGCGATGGGCATGCGATCCGCTCCTGTCGGGTTGCGGCGTACGGACGGTGCTGTCCGACGCTGGGTACGCCTTCGTGACGACTCCGGGGTACCGGCCGCCGATGCGCGGCTCTGCGGGTCCGGCACACCGGTACCAAGGTTCGGGGCGACCACCGCGGCAGACAACGAGGGTGTTTTGCGACCGCGGACCGGACGCCTGTGTCATCTTCCCAGACTCGTGCTCGCAGGTCAGCAGGAGCCCGCCAGTCGGAACGGCGCTCGGGGGGGCGTACGCGGAGACCGCCCGCAAGGTACGACCGCTATCCTGCGCCCGTGGACTACAACCAGCTGGCCGTCAACCTGCTCGACGCCAAACAACTGATCTCGTCCCTCGGCGCCATCGGGCTTCTCGCGATCATCTTCGCGGAGACCGGCCTGCTGGTCGGGTTCTTCTTCCCGGGCGACTCGCTGCTGATCATCGCCGGCGTGGCCGCCTCGAACGCCGCCTCGTCGGTGCTCGGCGACGGCGCCAAGCTGCCGATCGCGCTCCTGCTGACCGGAGCCCCGATCGCGGCGATCGCGGGTGCCCAGCTCGGGCACCTGATCGGGGCGAAGGTCGGACCGAGGATGTTCGACAAGCCCGAGTCGAAGATCTTCCGCCGCGAGTACGTGATGAAGGCGGAGGAGTACTTCACCAAGTTCGGACCCGGCAAGGCCGTCGTGCTCGCGCGCTTCATGCCGATCGTCCGGACCTTCCTCAACCCGGTCGCGGGCACCCTGGAGATGCCCGCCCGGACGTTCTTCCTGTGGAACGTCATCGGCGGCGTGCTGTGGACCGAGTCCATGCTGCTGATCGGCTACTTCTTCGGTGACGCGCTCGCCCCGGTGATCGACAAGTACCTGATCCCGGCGGTCCTGCTGATCGTCCTGCTCTCGATCTCGCCGATCCTCATCGAGGTCCTCCGGGAGCGCAAGAAGAAGAAGGCCGACGGCGGCGTGGAGGCCGTCGGCGACACCGCGCAGAGCGCCGGCGGGCGCCACCGGCGCGGCTGAGCGCACGCCGGCGGAACGGCGGAGGGGCCCGGTCCTTGTTCCACGTGAAACACGTGGGACGGGACCGGGCCCCTCTGACGTTCTCGGGGTGCTGCCGGGGTGCTGCCGGGGTGCTGCGGGGGTGCTGCCGGGCGGACTACAGGCCCAGGTCGGCCGCGGTGTAGGCGGTCACGTACGGCAGGCCCTGCGCCTCGACGGCAGCGGCGCCACCGCGCTCGACGATCACCGCGACGCCGACGACCTCGGCGCCCGCCTCGCGCAGCGCCTCGACGGCGGTCAGCACCGAGCCGCCGGTGGTGGAGGTGTCCTCGACCGCCAGCACCCGGCGGCCCTTCACGTCCGGGCCCTCGATGCGGCGCTGCAGACCGTGCGCCTTGCCCGCCTTGCGGACCACGAAGGCGTCCAGCGTCCGGCCGCGCGCGGCGGCGGCGTGCAGCATCGAGGCGGCGACCGGGTCGGCGCCCAGGGTCAGCCCGCCGACGGCGTCGTAGTCCAGGTGCGAGGTCGCGTCCAGCATCACCCGGCCGACCAGCGGGGCGGCCTCGCCGTCCAGCGTGATCCGGCGGAGGTCGACGTAGTAGTCGGCCTCCTTGCCGGAGGAAAGGGTGACCTTGCCGTGCACGACGGCCTTGTCCTTGATCTGTGCCAGCAGGGCGTCGCGGTCGTTGCTCATGAGCGTTCAGTCTAGGGCCCGACCCGCGGCGCCCGCCCGCCGGGCAGCAGCGAGTCGGCCCGCGGCCCGAGGACCTACTTGCGGCGCAGCGCCCGCACCAGCACCACGGCGCCGCCCAGCAGGGCCACCCCGCCGCCGATCACCCACGGCACCGCGCTGCGGCCGCCCGGGCCGGGCACCACGATCCCGCCGGCGTCGCCGCCCCAGCGGGACGCCGCGCGGGCGCGGGCGCTGCGGGCCGGCAGGGCGGGCGCGTAGCGGCCGCGCGGCGGGGCGTGGTCGACCTCCTCGGCGGAGCGGCCGACGATGCTGCGGCGCACCGGGCCGGTCAGCACCGGCTCCTCCTCGTACTCGAACGGCAGCTCGGCGGGCAGCTCCTCGGCCACCGCGTCCTCGTGCTCGTCGGCGCCGCCGGTGGGGAGGCCGAAGCGCTCGGCGTCGGCGTCGGAGAAGGCGATCAGGTCGGAGAGGTCGTCGTCGAGGTCGTCGCCGGGGTGGTCCTGGTGCTCCTCGATGAACAGGACGCTGCCCCCGTCCTCCGTCCCGTCCGTCTCCTCCGTCTCCCTCGCTTCCTCCGGTGCCTCGTCCGGTGCCTCGTCCGGGGAGACGAGAGCCGCGGCGAACCGGTCCAGCAGGCGGCGGCCGGTGGCGGCGAGGGTCTCGTCGTCGCACTCGGCGAGGCGGCCGGTGGCGCTCAGGTCGCCGGTGAAGCGGACCACGGCGGTGCCCTCATCGGCCCCGGCCGCGACGCTCACCCGGACGGTGGCCGTCGCCTCGCCGGTGCCGCGCGCCTCCTGGCCCTCGGCGAGCACGGTGAGCACGCCCTCCCGGCCCTCGATCAGCGACAGCACGCCCTTGTACGTGATGGTGGAGCCGCCGATCCGCACCCGCAGCCGGCCCGCGATCTCCTCGGCCGGCCCGCCGCCGACGGCCGTCGGCTCGGTGCTCAGCCCCGGGACACTCCGGGCCAGCACGGCCGGATCCTGCAGCGCCTGCCGCACCAGCTCGGCAGCCATCGGGACGACAACCTCATGCTCCATGCCACGGAGCCTACCGACCCAACCGCACCCGGTCCCCACCTACCGCCCACCCGTTTTCCCCACCCCGCCGAACACCCCCCCCACCCGCACCCGCACGCCATTCGGCCATACGTGGTCCGGCTCACCGCCCCGGCACCGTGATCCGGTCGCACTCCCGCAGGGAGAGCGGCCTGTACGGGAAGTCGACCTCGCCGACTTCCTGTGCGGTGGTGGCTTTGGGCGCCTGCCCTGCTCGGCACCTGTGGCTTCGGGGGCGGGGTTGTGCTGGCGCCTGGTGCCGCTTGCGCTGGAGGTCGGTCCTGCCGACTTCTTGTGCGGCGGTGGCTTTGGGCGCTTGCTCTGCCGGGCGGCGCTGGAAGTCGACCTCGCCGACTTCCTGCGTGGTGGTGGCTTTGGGCGCCTGCCCTGCTCGGCACCTGTGGCTTCGGGGGCGGGGTTGTCCTGGCATCTGGTGCCGCTTGCGCTGGAAGTCGGTCCCGCCGACTTCCTGTGCGGCGGCTGCTCTCCGTCGTGGTCAGCGGGGGCCCAGCAGGCTGAGGGCGGCTGGGGGGTGGGTGGGGCGGAGGGCGGTGAGGCGGGTGGCCGAGGTGTGCAGGGTGGCGGTGGTGAGGGCGCGCGGGGGTGGGGCGTCGGTGGCGAGGGCGAGTGGCGGTTCGGCGTCGGAGGCGAGCAGGAAGTCCTGGGTGCCCTCCGCCGCTCCGGCCCGGCAGCTCGCCGTGGCACTGCCCTGGACGGCGTACGGGACGGTCCGCAGGCCGGCCGCCCGGAGCCCGGACTCGGTCTGCCAGAGCCCGTGCCCCTCGGCGCCGGCCCGGACGGCGATGCGGCCGCCGGGGGCGAGCAGCCGGGTGGCGAGGCCGTAGAACTCCTGGGAGTGGAACTTGACCGGCCCGCCGTCGTCGGGGGCCGGCAGGTCGGCGACGACGACGTCGTACGGGCGGTCGTCGGGGGAGCGCCGCAGCCATTCCAGCGGGTCGGCGGCGGTGGTGCGGACCCGGGGGTCGTCGAGGGAGTGCCCGGCGAGGGCGGCGAGGCCGGGGTCGGTGCGGGCGAGTCCGGTGAGGGTGGCGTCGGGTTCGACGACGTGCACCGTGCGGACCCCGCCGTGCCGGAGGACCTCCCGCAGGGCGAGCCCGTCGCCGCCGCCGAGGAGCAGCACGCGGGCGTCCGGTCCGGCGGCCATGGCGGGGTGGACGAGGGCTTCGTTGCGGCGGTACTCGTCGGGCCCGCAGACGGCGAGCCGGCCGTCGAGGTAGAGCCGGAGGGGGCCTTCGGCGGGCCCGGTGAGGACGATCTCCTGCTGGCGGCTGTGCGTGGCGTAGCGGACCCCGGGGCCGTAGAGGGCGTGCCGGGCGGCGTCCTCGATGGCGTCGGAGCCGGCGGCGGCGCCGGCGAGGAGGGCGAGGACGAGACCGCCGACGGCCCAGAGCAGCAGTCGTATCCGGGGGGCCGGTTCCTCCCGGAACAGCCAGAGCACGACGGCGGCCCCGGAGACGGCGTTGACGGCGCCGGTGACGAGGGCGCCGGTGCCCGGGCCGAGGCCGGGGAGGATGAGGAACGGGAAGGCGAGGCCGCCGATGAGCGCGCCCACGTAGTCGGCGGCGAAGAGGTCGGCCGCGGCCCGGCCGGCGTCCTCGCGGCGGATCCGCTGGATGAGGGTCATCAGGAGCGGGATCTCGGCGCCGATGAGGACGCCGATCAGGCAGGTGAGGCCGACCATGGCGGCCTGGTAGCGGCCGATCCAGGCCCAGCAGGAGTAGAGGGCGAGGACGGAGAGGCCGCCAGTGAGGGCGAGGGCGCACTCGACGAGGGCGAAGGCGGTGGCGGGGCGGCGGGTGAGGCGCTTGGCGAGCAGTGAGCCGAGTCCCATCGCGAAGACCATGACGGAGAGCACGACGGAGGTCTGGGTGACGGTGTCGCCGAGCAGGTAGTCGCCGAGCGCGACGAGTTCGAGTTCGTAGACGAGTCCGCAGGCCGCGCAGACGAACGCGGCCAGCAGGACGGTGAGGCGGGCCAGCCGGGGGCGGGAGCGCAGCCGGGACCGGCGGCGGGCGGGCAGCGGGGTGAGGTTCCGCCCGGGCCGGGGTGGGCTGTCGTCGTCGAGGTCGACGCCCGGGTGCGTGGGCGGACCGGCTGGATGATTGATCACGAACAAACGCTAGGGGACGTGCGGGACGGATAGCTGCACCCATCCGACGGACAGTGCGGGACACCCGGTTGACGAATCGTTCCTGCGTGCGATTCAAGGGCTATGGCGGGTTCGTCGCCGCCCACCGGGCCGGTGTGGTTCACGGCTGCGCGAGCACGAGCGAGGAGCGGGTGCAGACCAGCTGCCCCTCCTGCGGATAGGCGTGCCAGGTGCGCCAGAGCAGCCGGTCCGCGCCGCCCTGGGTGACCAGTGCGGTGAAGGCGCTCGGGTCGCCGGGGAAGATCCCGGCCAGGCCGCGGGGGTGGCCCTCGACGAGGGCGAGGAGCTCCTGGGCGCGGGCCGCGAAGTCGTGCGGTGGGAGGACCTCGATCCGGGCGGCGAACTCGTACTCCCAGCCGCCCACCTGTTTGGCCACCCGGGCGGGCAGCGGGGTGCGGCGGCCGGGCAGGCAGGCGACGGTCTCCAGGCACTCGCCCGGGCCGGCCGCGATGACCACCTGGTGGGAGGCGCCGAGCAGCCGCAGCTGGAGGGTGCCGGTCGTGCCGGGGCGGCCGTTGCCGTCGAGTCTCAGGTCGCGGACCGCGAGAGCGGGCAGCGGGTCGCCGCCCAGGCACCACGCCAGGTCACCGGCGCGGGTGTCCGTGTAGGAGGTCTGCAGTGTGGTGAGCATGCTCGGCTCCGCGTTTCAGCTCCGTGCGCGCCCGCCGAAGCAGCAGCGACTAGGCCTAGGCGATTGGCGAGGCTGTTCGTGGCTGTGCGGCGCTGGGCGCGGCCGACCGTGGAAGGAAGGATTCCGGCTGGAGATTCAGCAGCAGAGAAGCATGAATACGCCGGGTCCGTCGGTGATTTACCCAACTTTGTCAAGCATTCACCGTTTCGAGCACACCTGCTTCCCGGCTCTGATCGACCCGGTGTGCGAGTTTGCACAGCGTGCGCCCCATGCTCCGGGTTGTGCGCCGTGCGCGCGGGTTGTGCGCGGTCCGCGCGCCCGAATGCGCCACCGCCCGCCGGGTGGTGGATCCGGCGGGCGGCGGGGTGTGCCCGGGAGGCGGGGGAGGTTGCCCCACGGGCATCAGCTGATATCAACGAGGCTTATATGGAAGGCGAGTTGACGAATCATCAGCTCTCTCCCGCGCGGTCTCCTGCCTCCCGAGTGCCTGTCGACGGGAGGTCAGAGCCGCTGGAGCCGCGCGACGGCCTCGGTGAGCACGTCGTCCCGCTTGCAGAAGGTGAAGCGGACCAGGCTGCGGCCGGCGTCCGTGTTGTCGTAGAACACGGCGTTGGGGATCGCGACGACGCCGCAGCGTTCGGGCAGGGCCCGGCAGAACTCGATGCCGTCCTTCTCGCCGAGCGGCGTGATGTCGGTGGTGATGAAGTACGTGCCTTCGGGGCTGAAGACGCGGAAGCCGGCCGCCGAGAGCCCCTCGGCGAGCAGGTCGCGCTTGCGCAGCAGGTCGGCCCGGAAGGTGTCGAAGTACTCGTCGGGGAGGCCGAGCGCCTCGGCGACGGCGTACTGGAAGGGGCCGGCGCTGACGTAGGTCAGGTACTGCTTGGCGGTGCGGACGGCGGACACGAGGGCCGGGGCCGCCGTGACCCAGCCGACCTTCCAGCCGGTGAAGGAGAAGGTCTTGCCGGCCGAGGAGATGCCGACGGTGCGCTCGCGCATGCCGGGCAGGGCGGCGATGGGGTGGTGGGTGGCGCCGAAGACGAGGTGCTCGTAGACCTCGTCGGTGATCACCAGGAGGTCGTGCTCGACGGCGAGGGCGGCGATCGTCGCGAGCTCGTCGGCGGTGAGGACGGTGCCGGTGGGGTTGTGCGGGGTGTTGAGGAGCAGGAGGCGGGTGCGCGGGGTGATCAGGGCGCGCAGTTCGTCCAGGTCGGGGCGGAACGCGGGCGCCCGCAGGGTGAGCGGCACGCGCGTGGCGCCGGCCATGGCGATGCAGGCGGCGTACGAGTCGTAGAACGGCTCGAACGCGATCACCTCGTCGCCGGGCTCCAGCAGCGCGAGCAGGGCGGCGGCGATGGCCTCGGTGGCGCCGGCGGTGACGAGCACCTCGGTGTCCGGGTCGTAGGCGAGGCCGTAGAAGCGCTGCTGGTGCTCGGCGATCGCGGTTCGCAGCTCCGGGATGCCGGGGCCGGGCGGGTACTGGTTGCCCTTGCCGGTCAGCACGGCGTCCGCGGCGGCCCGGGCGATCTCACGGGGCCCGTCGGTGTCCGGGAACCCCTGCCCGAGGTTGATCGAGCCGGTGGCGGTGGCGAGGGCGGACATCTCGGCGAAGATCGTCGTCCCCATGCCCGCCAGCCTGCGGTTCAGCAGCGGCCTCGTACCCATCACGGTCCTCCCACGTCGTCGTCGGCCCCATCCTGGGGCAGCCGGGGGCCCGGGACAAGGACGGCCCGCCACCGGTGGTGCGGTGGCGGGCCGTCCTTGGTGCGCGGGGGAGGGGATCAGGCCTCGTCGGTGCCCTCGGGGGCCTCGCCCTGGCCCTCGTCGCCCTCGATCTCGTCCTGCAGGCCGAGGCGCTCGACGATCCACTGCTCGAAGCCGACCGAGGCCTGGGTCCAGTTGGCGGTGGTGGTGACGAAGTAGTCCAGGTTGACGCCGGTGCCGACGATCATCTGGGCCTCGCCGATCAGGCGGACCACGCCGTCCTCGTGGGTGTGGGTGTAGACCTTCGGCCAGAGGGTCTCGCGGTTCCACTCGTCGATCAGGTCGAGGATCTCGCCCTTCTTCTCCAGCGGGTACGCGCGGTCGTAGAACGCGCGAACCGCGAAGAGCTCCTTCTGCTCGCCGCGGAACATGTAGTAGACGCGGAAGCCCTCCCAGGGAGCGGTGAGGTCGCCCTCCTCGTCCACGACGTGCTTGAGCTGCATCTGGTCCAGCAGCTGGGTGACCAGGGCCTGGTCCGGGACGACGATCGGCGGCGGGCCGGCCGGTCGTCCCTGGCCGCCGGGCTGTCCGCCCTGGGGGACGCCGAACGACGGGATGGACGACGGGTCGATGCTCATGGGGTCCTCTTCCTCGGTGCACGTGGTGGCCGGCAAGAGAGGCCGCCCTTTCCACCTTCCATCCTGCCTCATCCCGGGCGCGCCTCACAGGGGTACCCGGCCGTCCGTCGATCTTCGTACCGGGTGGTGTTCCGGGCTCCGAGCACGGCGTTCTCCGACGTGCGGACGGGCCGCCGCCCCGGGGGAGCGGCGGCCCGTGCGGCGGTCCGGGCGAGGCCTCCGACTACTTCTCCAGCGGCCCGCGAGCGCGGACGGTGAGCCGGTCGTGGTCCTCGTCGCGCTCGACGAGGACGGTGTCGCCGTCGTGCACCTGGCCGGAGAGGATCGCCCGCGCCAGCTGGTCGCCGATCGCGGACTGCACCAGCCTGCGCAGCGGGCGGGCGCCGTACGCCGGGTCGTACCCGGTGAGCGCCAGCCAGTCGCGTGCAGCGGCGGACACGTCCAGGGTGAGCCGCCGCTCGCGCAGCCGCTCGCCGAGGCGGGCCACCTGGAGGTCGACGATCCGGCTGAGCTCGGTGGTGCCCAGCGGCTCGAAGACCACGATGTCGTCCAGCCGGTTGAGGAACTCCGGCTTGAACGCGGCCCGGACGGAGTCCAGCACCAGCTGCTTCTTGCGGTCCTCCGGGGTGGCCGGGTCCACCAGGAACTGGCTGCCCAGGTTGGAGGTGAGGATCAGGATCGCGTTGCGGAAGTCCACCGTGCGGCCCTGGCCGTCGGTGAGCCGGCCGTCGTCCAGCACCTGGAGCAGCACGTCGAAGACCTCGGGGTGGGCCTTCTCCACCTCGTCCAGCAGCACGACGCTGTACGGGCGGCGGCGGACCGCCTCGGTGAGCTGGCCGCCCTCCTCGTAGCCGACGTACCCGGGCGGGGCGCCGACCAGGCGGGAGACGGAGTGCTTCTCGCCGTACTCGCTCATGTCGATGCGGACCATCGCCCGCTCGTCGTCGAAGAGGAAGTCGGCCAGGGCCTTGGCGAGTTCGGTCTTGCCGACGCCGGTGGGGCCGAGGAACAGGAAGGAGCCGGTCGGGCGGTCCGGGTCGGCGATGCCGGAGCGGGTGCGGCGCACCGCGTCCGACACGGCCTGCACGGCCTCCGCCTGGCCGATCAGGCGCTTGCCCAACTCCTCCTCCATGCGCAGGAGTTTGGCGCTCTCACCCTCCAGCAGGCGGCCGGCCGGGATGCCCGTCCAGGAGGCGACGACGTCGGCGACGTCGTCCGGGCCGACCTCCTCCTTGACCATCGAGGTCGACGTGTCCTGGTCCGCGGCGCGCTCCTGGGCGTCGGTGAGCTCCTTCTCGGCGGCCGGGATCTCGGCGTACATCAGCTTCGACGCGCGCTCGAAGTCGCCGTCGCGCTGGGCCCGTTCGAGGGCGCCCTGCAGGTCGTCCAGGCGCTCCTTGAGCTCGCCGACCCGGTTGAGGCTCTTCTTCTCCTGCTCCCAGCGCGCCGTCAGTACGCTCAACTGCTCGTTCCGGTCGGCGAGATCGCGGCGCAGCCGGGCGAGGCGGTCGACCGAGGCCGGGTCGGACTCCTTCTCCAGCGCGAGCTCCTCCATGCGCAACCGGTCGACGGAGCGCTGGAGTTCGTCGATCTCGACGGGGGAGGAGTCGATCTCCATCCGCAGCCGCGAGGCCGCCTCGTCGACCAGGTCGATCGCCTTGTCGGGCAGGAAGCGGGAGGTGATGTAGCGGTTGGACAGGGTGGCCGCGGCGACCAGGGCCGCGTCCGCGATCTGCACCTTGTGGTGCGCCTCGTACCGGCCCTTGAGGCCGCGCAGGATGGCGATCGAGTCCTCCACGCTGGGCTCGCCGACCAGCACCTGCTGGAAGCGGCGCTCCAGCGCCGGGTCCTTCTCGATCCGCTCGCGGTACTCGTCCAGCGTGGTGGCGCCGACCATCCGCAGCTCGCCGCGGGCCAGCATCGGCTTGAGCATGTTGCCGGCGTCCATCGCGGAGTCGCCGCCGGCGCCCGCGCCGACCATGGTGTGCAGCTCGTCGATGAACGTGACGACCCGGCCGTCGCTCTGCTTGATGTCGTTGAGGACGGCCTTGAGCCGCTCCTCGAACTCGCCGCGGTACTTGGCGCCCGCGACCATCGCGCTGAGGTCCAGCGCGACCAGCCGCTTGCCGCGCAGCGACTCCGGCACGTCGCCGGCGACGATGCGCTGGGCCAGGCCCTCGACCACGGCCGTCTTGCCGACGCCGGGCTCGCCGATCAGCACCGGGTTGTTCTTGGTGCGGCGGGAGAGCACCTGGACGACCCGGCGGATCTCCTGGTCGCGGCCGATCACCGGGTCGAGCTTGCCGTCCCGGGCGGCCTGGGTGAGGTCGGTGCCGTACTTCTCCAGCGCCTTGTAGGTGCCCTCGGGGTCCGGCGAGGTGACCCGGCCGCTGCCGCGCACGTCCTTGAACGCGGCCAGCAGCGACTTGGGCGTCGCGCCCTGGCGCACCAGCAGCTCGGCGACCGGCCCGCCCTCGGCGGCCAGGCCGACCATCAGGTGCTCGGTGGAGACGTACTGGTCGTCGAGGTCGTCGGCGCGCTTGCCGGCCTCGGTGAGCACCGCGATGGTGTCCCGGGCGAGCTGCGGGGCGGCGACCGTCGAACCGCTCGCGCTGGGGAGGGCGGCGAGCTGGCGGCGGGCCTCGGCGTCGACCCGCGCGGCGTCGGCGCCGACCGCCTCCAGCAGCGGCCCGGCGATGCCCTCGGACTGCTCCAGCAGGGCGATCAGGATGTGCACCGGCCTGACGTCCGGGTTCCCGACCGCACCGGCCTGCCGGATCGCGGCGGACAGGGCGTCCTGCGTCTTGGTGGTGAACTTGCTGGCGTCCACTGCTGGGGGATCCTCCCTCGTCGTCCTTCATTGCTGCTATCAACAGCATGCACTAAGTTGAGTCTATTCCGCTCAGGTTTGGGCTCTTCCCCGGGGCGGGGAAGCCGGCTGGTGCCCGGATCCCTGCCGGGTCAGCACCAGCAGCTCCCGGGCCGGGCCGCCCGGCCGCTGCCCGGCCGGCCACACCGCCCGCAGCGGGCGCCGCAGGTCGAGCCCCGCCGCCAGCGGCACCTCGACCAGCCGCCGGGTCGCCAGTTCCTCCGTCACCACCAGCTCGCTCAGGCACACCGGCCCGGCGCCGGTCATCGCCGCCGCCTTCAGCGCCGTCGACGAGGCCAGCTCCAGCCGGGGCCGCGCCGCGCCCCCGTACGGCGCCAGCGCCGCCTCCAGCACCTCCCGGGTGCCCGACCCCGGCTCGCGCAGCACCAGCGGTGTCCCGGCCAGCTCGGGCCCGGTCAGCGGCGTCCGGCGGCGCGACCACGGGTGGCCGGGCGCGACCACGACCACCAGCCGGTCCACGGCCACCACGGCGCCGTCCAGCCCGGACGGGGTGGACGGGCCCTCGACGAAGCCGAGGTCCGCCTCGCCGCCCAGCACCCGCCCGGCGACCTCCGCCGAGTTCGCCGTCCGCAGCGTCACGGCCGTGCCCGGACTGGCCTCGGCGAGCGCCAGCAGCCAGCCCGGCATCAGGTACTCGGCGACGGTCAGGCTGGCGACCACCGTCAGCTTGGCGTCCCGCCGCCCGCGCAGCGCGTCGATCCCGGCGTCCAGCGCCTGCGCCGCCTCCACCACGTGCCGGGCCCACTCGACCACCAGCCGGCCCGCCTCGGTCGGCCGGCTGCCCCGGGGGGAGCGCTCCAGCAGCGGGACACCGACCTGCCGCTCCATGCCCTTGATCCGGGCGCTCGCGGTCGGCTGGCTGACGCCCAGCTCGGCCGCCGCCCGGCCGACGCTGCCCAGCCGGGCCACCGCGAGCAGCAGCTCCAGGGCGCCGAGTTCGGGGACGTGCGGAGAGAGGGCCATAGGTTCAGGCTATGTCCTCATAGAGCGGCGGGCGCTACCGGCCGGGGCCGCGCGGAGGGACGGTGGTCCCATGTCCACCTTGGCCGATGTCCGCCCGCTCACCCGTCCCTCCGTCGCCCGCCCCCGGTTCGACCTCGCCCAGCTCGGCCCCAACTGGTACGCCGCCGTCATGGGCACCGCGATCCTCGGCAACGGCGCGGCCGTCCTGCCGGTCCGGCCGCCCGGGCTGGTCGCCTTCGGCGAGGTGATGTGGGCGCTCGGCCTGGCCGCCCTGCTGGTGCTCGGCGGCGCGCGGCTGGTGCACCTCACCCGGCACCGGGAGGCCGCCCGCACCCAGCTGCTGGACAACCCGGCCACCGCCGTCTTCTACGGCTGCCCGCCGATGGCCCTGCTGGCGGTGGGCCTCGGCACGCTGCTGCTCGGCTCGAAGGTGATCGGCACCGGGCCCGCCGTGGCGATCGACGCCGTGCTGTGGAGCGCCGGCACCGTCTACGCGCTCGCCGTCGCCGGCGGCATCCCCTACCTGATGATCACCCGGCACCGGCTCTCCGCCCTGGAGGCCAACCCGACCTGGCTGCTGCCCGTCGTCGCCCCCCTGGTCGCCTCGGCCACCGGCCCCGCACTCGTCCCGCACCTGCCGTCCGGCTCCCCGCAGCAGGCCATGCTGTACGGCTGCTGGGCCCTGTTCGGCATCGGACTGCTGGCCACCCTGGTGCTGCTGCCTGTGGTGTTCACCGGGCTCTACCACAGCAAGGTGCCGACCCTCGTGCTCACTCCCGCGCTGTTCCTGGTGCTCGGGCCGCTCGGCCAGTCCGTCACCGCCGTCCACCAACTCGCCGACGCCGCCCGCCCGGTGCTCCCCGAGCTGGCGCCCGCCATGGCCGCCCTCGCCGAGCTGTACGGCGTGGCCGTGATCGGCGTCGCGATGCTCTGGCTGGCCGTCGCACTCACCGCCAACCTGCGCGCCCGGCGGGCCGGCATGCCGTTCGCGATGACCTGGTGGGCGTTCACCTTCCCCGTCGGCACCTGCGTCACCGGCGTCTCGGCGCTCGCCCGCCACACCGGGTTCGGCGGGTTCACCGGGCTGGCGGTCGGGCTGTACGCGCTGCTGGCCGTCGCCTGGGCGGCCGCCGCGAGCGGCACGGTGGCCGGCCTGGCGCGCGGACGGCTGCTGGCGCGCTGAGCGACGGCCGTCCGGGAGACGGACGAGCCGTGGGGGGGGGGGGGGGGGGGGGGTGGGGGGGGGGGGGGCGGGGGGGGGGCCGGCGGGGGGCGGGGGCGGGGGTCGCGCGCCGGGGCGCGCGGGCAGC
>NZ_JBHWGD010000056.1:0-15820 GCF_042733235.1 Kitasatospora sp. NPDC059722 | reverse complement strand
GCGGGCGCCGCGGGGGGGCGGGCGGGGCCGGCGGCGGGGGGGGGGGCGCGGCCCCGCCGCCCGCCGGGGCGCCGGCCGCGCGGGCCCCCGCATCCGGGCCCGGCAAGCCGGGGCTTCGGTCGTGTGCTGCGGGAACCGTCCAGGTGCAGGAATGCGCACCCGGGGCCTGACCGTCCACCGCCAATCGGGCCGGTCCCGGGCCTCCACCGGGCACCCGACTGGCCTTGGCGTTCACCGGAATCCGGCCCACCGCTCCGGCCGCGGGAACCGGCCCGCCGTGCGGATAGCTGCAATTGCGAGAACCTGCACTCGGGTGACACTTGTCCGCCGGGCGTCACGCTGTGATGGTGGAGTCACGCCAAGTCGTCCGGGCAACCGCGGCCCGATGGTGGCGACTTGCTCTTCAAAAGTGGATGCGGGACATCACGTCCCCGCACAACGGGGGGAAGAGCGCCGGCCGGGACGCCATGTGTGGTGATGGCCCCCGGAACCGGAGCCGGCGAGGCGTTGCTGCTCCGCCTCGCCGGAAGCGCCTTGGCATGGCGTGGCAAGGCGGCCCCTGGGCGTCCGGTGTGCGACGGCACCCGGGCCCAGGGGTCCGCCCGCCGCCCGGTACCGTGACCGCCGGGCCCTCGCGGCCGGAGACGACGGAAACGACGGGGACGCGGGACACGGGGGCGGGCCCGTCCGAAAGGCGTCCGGCAGGGAGAGTTCGACGTGACGGCGGAACCGGCGGTCGCACCGGACCACGGCCAGTACGCGGGTGGCTTCACCGGCGGCGAGGGCTTCGCGGCCGACGCGGGCTTCGCGGGCACCGGGGGCCTCACCGGAGCGGGCGAGCCCGACGACGCGGCCCGCCGGCTCTACCTCTCGATCCTCGCCGAAGGCGGCCGGATCCCGTTCACCGGCGTCCACGAGACCGACCACGCCGCCATCCAACAGCTCGTCGACATCGGCCTGTTGATGCCCAACGCGATGGACGCCTGCTACACCGCCGTCAGCCCGCGCTCCGTCACCGACCGCCTCGGCGCCGAACTGCGCAGCGAGGCCACCCGGCTCCTGGTCCGCGCCGAGAACCTGCCCGGCGCCCTCGACGGCCTCACCCGCGCCTACGACGCGATGCCCCGCCCGCCCGGCCGGGCCGGCGGCGCCGTCTACGTCGAGGGCCACGTCCACATCCGCCAGCGGATCTCCCAGCTCGTCTCCGACTGCCGCGCCGAGGTCCTCACCGCCCAGCCCGGCCACCGGCCCGCCGACACGCTCCAGGTCGCCCGGCTCCAGGACGTCCAACTCCTGCAGCGCGGCTGCTCGCTGCGCACCATCTACCAGCCGGTCGCGTTCGCCGACCAGTCCGCCCTCGCCTACGCCGACGAGGTCACCCGGCACGGCTCGCTCATCCGCGTCCTCGACGAGCCCTTCCAGCGGCTCATCGTCTTCGACCGCACCGTCGCCGTGATCTCCGCCAGCGAGGACAACAGCACCGCCGCCTTCATCACCGACCCCGCCGCCATCACCTTCCTGGTCGGCGCGTTCGAGCGGGACTGGGCCCGCGCCGACACCACCGAGGCCGCCGCCGCCCTCGGCCACGGCCCCGCCCGCAGCACCCCCGACCGGGTCGGCCGCCTGCTCGCCCGCGGCCTCACCCAGCGCGCCGTCGCCACCCGCCTCGGCCTCAGCGAACGCACCGTCGCCGCCCACATCTCCCGCCTGCGCGACCGCTACGGCGCCCAGACCCTCTTCCAGCTCGGCTGGCTGATGCGAGGCTCCCGCGATGACCGATGAGCGAGCTCAGCGAGCTCACGTTTCAAAGGATGCGCATGGGCGAACGCCCCTGCCGAGCGGTGGGGGTACCTCCCGGCCGCCAAGGCCGGGGGAGAGGTGGGCGGATGAGCCGACAGCCGCCGAGCGGGCGCTCTACCTCACCGCGGTCCGCCACGGCGGACACCTGCGCCCCGACGACCTCGCCCCCGCGGACCGCCCCACCCTCGCGGTCCTCGTCGCCCGCGGCCTGCTCGCCCCGACGGCCACCGGCTACACGGCCGTCGACCCGCGCTCCGTCGGCGACCGCCTCGGCACCGAACTGCGCACCCGTGCCACCCGGTTGCTCGTCCACGCCGAACGGCTCCCGGCCGCCCTCGGCCCGCTCTCCCACGCCTACGACGCCGCACCCCGGGCGGCCTCCCCCACGGGCGAGGCCGCGTACGTCAAGGGCCAGGACGCCATCCGCCTGCGGCTCTCCCGGGTCCTGTCCGAGTGCGGCGAGGAAGTGCTCACCGCCCAGCCCGGCACCCGGCAGCCGGTCACCCTCGAACTCGCGCTCCACCAGGACGTCGCGCTGCTGACCAGCGGCCGCCGGATCCGGACGCTCTACCAGCCCGTCGTCCGCCGGCAGCCCCACGTGATCGCCTACGCGAAGGAGGTGACCCGGCACGGCTCGCTGGTCCGGGTCCTGAACGAGCCGTTCCAGCGGATGCTCGTCGTCGACCGGCGGACCGCCGTCGTCTCCGTCCACCCCGGCCACGACGTCGCCGCCTTCATCACCGAGCCCGCCGCCGTCGCCGCCCTGGTCGCCGTCTTCGAACGCGACTGGGCCAGGGCCGACGTCACCGACTGGTCGAGCGCCGCCCCCGGCCGCACCGCCGACCGGGTCACCACGCTGCTGAGCAAGGGCCTCACCCAGCGCGCCGTCGCCACCCGCCTCGGCCTCAGCGAACGCACCGTCGCCGGCCACCTCGCCCGCCTGCGCGAGCGCTACGGCGCCCGGACCCTCTTCCAACTCGGCTGGCAACTGAAGGGCGACGCCGATGGGTGACCCGACCCTGTCCGAAGCCCTCCCGGACGAGTCCGCCCGCGCGCTCTACCGCGCGATCCCGCGGGACGGCGGCCGCCTGCTGGCGCAGGGGCTCACGCAGCGGGCGATCGCGGGCCGCATGGGGTCGAGCGAGCGGACCGTGGCCGGTCACATCGCCCGGCTGCGTGAGCTGTACGACGCGGAGACGCTGTTCCAGCCGGGCCAGCAGATGCGGGGATCCCGGACGGGGGAGTCCGGTGGATGACCGCGGGTCAGCCGGTGGCGGCGCCCGACGGCCAGAAGCCGGCCCGGCCGGCCACGGGGGGCTGCTGACGGGGGACGTTGAACTGCTCGCCGGGGGCGGTCCAGAAGCCCTCGCGCAGCGACAGCGCCATGCCGGCCCAGTCGAGCGCCGTCTCCACGGTGTGGTTGAGCGCCTCCTGCGACCAGGTGTCGTCGAAGACCAGCGGCAGGACGGGGGCGACCTGCTCGATGGTGGCGATCAGCGGGTTGTGCGTGATGGCCTCGTCGACGAGGAGGACGATCGGCTTGCGCAGCGCGGAGGCCCAGCCCAGCTCCAGGCTCACCCCGGCCGACAGCGGGGCGCCGACGTAGGCGAACACCAGGTCCGCCGACTGCAGCGCCCGGAAGTCCGACGGAACCCGCGGCTCCGGCGCCCGCCCGGCGACGGTCCAGGCGTCGCTGTGGTGCGCGCTGTACACGGCGGCCCCGCTGCGGAGGAGCGTGGTGCGCAGCGTGGTCAGCCGCGTCCGGCTGGCGAGCGTCACCACGCTGTCCGCGGGCCCGGTCAGCCGCATCAGCGGTGCGGCCAGAAACACACGTGCACGCCGGCCTTCGGTGGCCTGGCTGTCGTGGTGACGCAGGTAGGGCTCGGTCATGTCGACTCCGGGGGAAGGCATTGGCACTCGGTTGCTCGCCGCCGACGCTTGGCTTGGAGATTGGAACGGGGGGAAATCGGACGGGTTTATCACTATTTCGACGCTTGTCCTGGCGCGACTGCCGAGAGGGAGGATCTTGGCAGCGTGGCGTGAGGACGTCAGTTGATCGTCCATCGAGCAGGGTCGGCAGTCCACCGATGCACGGTGGCATCCGTCTGCATGGCAGAGAGATGACACCCTCTTCCGCCTGGGCGCGACGGTGACAGTCAGATAGGGCGTGTGGCACGATCTGAGCGTTTGATTGTCTGCCGCCTGTTCATTCGACTGACAGGCCACTGAAGAGGATTGGGGTGTGCGCGTGTCTCGTCTGCGTCAGGTCGCCAAGACGGCTGCGGTAGCGATATCTGCGGGCGTCCTTACCGTGCTGGGCTTCGGACTGCTTGTCACCGGCCATGATGCCGATGGATCTGCCCATGTCAATCATGTCGGGCTTGGGGTCGATGTTAGTGCGACTTCGAATCAGGCGTCGGGTACCGCTTTGGACGGCGAGCACCAGTGGACATGACAGAATGAGACTGACGAATCGTTATGCGCTGCCGGAAGCGGCGGGGAGGCATGGCGATTCGTCGGTCTCTTGTGACGAACGCGCCAGCGCCCAACCGAGTTGGAACAGCGATTCGACGTTGTAGTCCTCCCGCATCTCGGCCAGATGGCGGGCGAGGGTGCGTTCGCTGATGCCGAGGCGGCGGGCGATGACTCTGTGGTTCGTGCCTTCGAGCAGGAGGTCGATGATGGTCTGGCGCATCCGTGACACGACCTGTTGCGGCACGGTTCGTCCACCGGTGAAGTCCAGTCCGCGGTTCCAGTTGCGCTCGAACACCTCGTGGACGAGGAAGTGGATGACGGCGGGGTCGTGGATGAAGGCCGCCAGATTGAGGTCCTCCGCGACCGGGATGACGGCCAGCTGCCGGTCCACGATGATCAGCCTGGTGTACGGCTCGTCGAGGGTGCGGAACCGCCCGCCGGCCTCGGTGATCTTCGCGACGTAGTCCCGGGTGGGGGCGTGGTACCTGGTGCTCGGATGGTAGATGGTCCGCACCGCAATACCGCGTTCGAGGTCGGCCAGGTCGTCGTCGAGCACGCGGGACAGAACGTCCGGCGGCCGCGGGCCGCCCGGCTGGGCCGCGAGTATCTCCTCTTTCGCAGTGGTCACGGCGTGGTTGATCCGTTGGCTGATCAGTGCCTTGCCGCGGACGTACTCGATAATTCCGCCGGACGGTTCCGGACGGTGAAACGCGTCCGCGAGACCCTGAAGGTCGCCGGGGACGGCTATCGCGCGGGACAGCAGCGCGAGTGCCTGGCGTTGCCAGAGGGCGCTCAGCCCGGTGGCGAGCTGTTGTGGATCGACCGCGACCAGAATCTGCGGATCATCCATGTCGGGAGTGAGGAGACCGATGTCCAACAGCTCGCTGAGGTGGCTGTAGTCGTGCTCCTCGATTTCACTGCGGGCTATCCGACCGTGCGCCCGGATTGCCGCGAGGTAGAGGTCGTGCGCTCCGGTGGAGAGAGTGCCCGGTGCACCGACACCCGGAATGGCGTCGTTCCTCCCGTTCATTCACGACTCCTTCTTGACGACCGAACCTGCCCTATGGCTGCACTCGAGCCCCATCGGTGATCCTAGATCCCGGCGCGGGATCCGGAACCGGGCATTGTTCCACCATTGCGGAGTGACGCTTCGATTGGCACCCTCTCACCACAAGTAAGCCGCCGGCACCCCCCGAACAGGAGGGAACCGGCGGCCGGGCTGGGTGTTCAGCCGAGTCAGCGCTTCGGGCGCCAGACGACCAGGGCGCTCGACTGGGGGGTCGGGGGCTGGTACGGGACGAGGTCGCGGCGGTAGGAGGCGTGGACGGCGGCTTCGCGCTGCTGGAGGGCGGTGGCGGCGCCCTCCAGGGAGTCCGCGAGTTCGGCGATGCGCGACTGGAGGGCGGTGACCTGGTTCTCCAGCTCGATGATCCGCTTGATGCCGGCCAGGTTGATGCCCTCGTCCTGCGAGAGCCGCTGGACCTCGCGCAGCTGCTGGATGTCGCGGGCCGAGTAGCGGCGGCCGCGGCCGGCGGTGCGGTCGGGGCAGACCAGGCCGAGGCGGTCGTACTGGCGCAGGGTCTGCGGGTGCAGGCCGGAGAGTTCGGCGGCCACCGAGATCACGTACACCGGGGTGTCCTCGGTGAGCACGTACTGGGGCGGGGCCGCGGCGCGCCGGGGGCGGCGGCCGTCGCCGGGCAGGCCTTCGCCGAGGCCCGGGCCGATCGGGCCAATCGGGCCGTCGGGGGTCATCGGGGTCATCGGGGACATCTGGTCGTCACGCTCCCTTCGCCGCCCGGAACAGGGCGGCTCGCGGGTCGTCGGAGGCGGTGGCCTCGCGGTACTGCTCCAGGGCGGACAGCGCGTCGCCGGTGACGTGCTGCGGCACCACGACCTCGACGGTGACGAGGAGGTCGCCGCGGGTGCCGTCCTTGCGGGTGGCGCCCTTGCCGCGGGCCCGCATGGTGAGGCCGTTGGCACTGCCCGGGGGCAGCTTGAGCTTCACGGCGGGGCCGCCGAGTGTGGGCACCTCGATGGTGCCGCCGAGCGCCGCCTCGGGGAAGGTGACCGGGACGGTCACGGTGAGGTTGTCGCCCTTGCGGCCGAAGACGGGGTGGGCGTCGACGTGCACGGTGACGTAGAGGTCGCCGGGCTGGCCGCCGCGTTCGCCCTGGGCGCCCTTGCCCTTGAGCCGGATGCGCTGGGCGTCCTGGACGCCGGCCGGGATGCGGACCTGCATGGTGCGGGCGGAGCTGGCCCGGCCGCTGCCGTGGCAGTCGGTGCAGGGGTCGTCGACGATCATGCCGCGGCCCTTGCAGTCCTTGCAGGGCTCGGAGAGCGCGAACGCGCCCTGGCCCCGGCTGACGGTGCCGGCGCCGACGCAGGTCGGGCAGACCCGCGGGGTGGTGCCGGACTTGGCGCCGGTGCCGTTGCAGACGCGGCAGGGGGCCTGGCTGGTCATCCGCAGCGGGACGGTCGCGCCGTCGACGGCCTCCTCGAAGGAGAGGGTGACCTCGGTCTCGACGTCGGCGCCGCGCCGGGGCTGGGCCTGTCGGCCGCCGCGGTTGAAGAGGCCGCCGAAGACGTCGCCGATGCCGCCGCTGCCGCCCTGGGTGCCGCTGAAGAGGTCGCCGAAGTCGAAGCTGTAGTTGCCGGTGCCGGGCCCGCCGGCGCGGAAGCCGCCGTTGGCGAAGAGGCTGCGGGCCTCGTCGTACTCCTTGCGGCGCTTCTCGTCGGACAGGACGTCGTACGCCTCGGAGATGTCCTTGAAGCGCTCCTCGGCCTTGGCGTCGCCCTTGTTGGCGTCCGGGTGGAACTCGCGCGCCAGCTTCCGGTAGGTCTTCTTGATCTCGGTGGCGGTGGCGTCCTTGGGCACGCCGAGGACCTTGTAATAGTCCTTCTCGACAAAGTCCTTGCCACTCATGGCTTGCGCCACCTCCCGATGTCCATCGTCACTGCCTTGTCAACAGCCCGCGGCACTGCGTTGTCAACAGCCCGGCCGCGCGGGCCTGTTGCCGACAGTGCGCTGCGGAGCCGATCGCCGTACTGACCGGCGTACGACTCCGCAGCGCACTGGTTCATCTGCTGGGACGGGCGTGCGCCCGTCACAGGTCGTCAGCTGTCCTTGCCACCGTCGGCCTTGTCCGACTTCTCGGACTTGGCGGTGTCGGTGTCCGGCCCGGCCGTGGTCTGGGTGCCCGGCTGGGGCTCCGCGACCGCGACCATCGCCGGGCGGATGATCCGCTCGCCGATCCGGTAGCCGGGCTGGAGGATCTGCACGCAGGTGTCCTCGGTGACGTCCGAGGAGTAGCTGTGCATCAGCGCCTCGTGCATGGTCGGGTCGAAGGGCTCGCCCTCCTTGCCGAACTGCTGGAGGCCGAGCTTGGCGACGACCGTCTCCAGGGAGTCGGCGACGGACTTGAAGCCGCCGGTGACCTCGCCGTGCTCGCGGGCGCGGCCGATGTCGTCCAGGACCGGGATCAGGGACTCCAGGATGTTGGAGACCGCGATCTCGCGGACCGTGAGCCGGTCGCGCTCGACCCGCTTGCGGTAGTTCTGGTACTCGGCCTGGAGGCGCTGGAGGTCCGCGGTGCGCTCGGTGGCCTCGCGCTTGGCGGCGGCCAGCTCGTCCGACGCGTCGCCGGAGCCGGCCGCGGCGGCCTCCTCGGCGGCCTTGATCACGGCCTCCTCGGCGGCGGAGTCGTCGCCGGGCTTGCCGCCCTGCGTCTTGTCCGTCATGCCGCGCCGCCCTTGGGCTTGTCGTGCTTCTCGTCGTCCACGATCTCGGCGTCGACGACGTCGTCGTCCTTGCCCTGGGCGGCGGAGTCCCCGGCGGCGGCACCGGCGGCGTCGGCGTTGGCGTAGAGGGCCTGGCCGAGCTTCTGCGCGGTGGTGGAGACCTTCTCCGAGGCCTCGCGGATCTTCGCGATGTCCTCGCCCTTCAGGGCCTCCTTGAGCTCGCCGATGGCGGTCTCGACCTCGGTCTTGACGTCGGCCGGGAGCTTGTCGGTGTTGTCCGCGATGAACTTCTCGGTCGAGTAGACGAGCTGCTCGGCGGAGTTGCGGGTCTCGACGGCCTCGCGGCGCTTGTGGTCGTCCTCGGCGTACTGCTCGGCCTCGCGGCGCATGCGGTCGACCTCGTCCTTCGGCAGCGAGGAGCCGCCGGTGACGGTCATCTTCTGCTCCTTGCCGGTGCCGAGGTCCTTGGCGGCGACGTGCATGATGCCGTTGGCGTCGATGTCGAAGGTGACCTCGATCTGCGGCAGGCCGCGCGGCGCCGGCGGGAGGCCGGTCAGCTCGAACATGCCGAGCTTCTTGTTGTACGCGGCGATCTCGCGCTCGCCCTGGTAGACCTGGATCTGCACGGACGGCTGGTTGTCCTCGGCCGTGGTGAAGATCTCGGAGCGCTTGGTCGGGATCGTGGTGTTGCGCTCGATCAGCTTGGTCATGATGCCGCCCTTGGTCTCGATGCCGAGGGACAGCGGGGTGACGTCGAGCAGCAGGACGTCCTTGACCTCGCCCTTGAGGACACCGGCCTGGAGCGAGGCGCCGATGGCGACGACCTCGTCCGGGTTGACGCCCTTGTTGGCGTCCTTGCCGCCGGTCAGCTCCTTGACGAGCTCGGCGACGGCCGGCATGCGGGTCGAGCCGCCGACGAGGACGACGTGGTCGATCTCGGCGAGCGAGATGCCGGCGTCCTTGATCACGTTGTGGAACGGGATCTTGCAGCGCTCCAGCAGGTCGGAGGTCAGCTGCTGGAACTGGGCGCGGGTGAGCTTCTCGTCCAGGTGCAGCGGGCCCTCGGCGGAGGCTGTGATGTAGGGCAGGTTGATCGAGGTCTCGGAGGACGAGGACAGCTCGATCTTGGCCTTCTCGGCGGCCTCGCGCAGACGCTGCAGGGCCATCTTGTCCTTGGACAGGTCGACCCCGTGGCCGGACTGGAAGACCTTGACCAGGTGGTCGACGACCTTCTGGTCCCAGTCGTCGCCACCGAGGTGGTTGTCACCGTTGGTGGCCTTCACCTCGACGACCCCGTCGCCGATCTCCAGCAGGGAGACGTCGAAGGTGCCGCCGCCGAGGTCGAAGACCAGGATGGTCTGGTCGTCCTTGTCCAGGCCGTAGGCCAGGGCGGCCGCGGTCGGCTCGTTGACGATGCGCAGGACGTTGAGGCCCGCGATCTCACCGGCCTCCTTGGTGGCCTGGCGCTCGGAGTCCGAGAAGTACGCCGGGACGGTGATGACCGCGTCGGTGACGGTCTCGCCCAGGTAGGCCTCCGCGTCCCGCTTCAGCTTCTGCAGGATGAAGGCGCTGATCTGCTGGGGGTTGAAGTCCTTGCCGTCCAGGTTGATCTTCCACCCGGTGCCCATGTGGCGCTTGACCGAGCGGATGGTGCGGTCGACGTTGGTGACCGCCTGGCGCTTGGCCACCTCGCCGACCAGGACCTCGCCGTTCTTCGCGAAAGCGACGACGGACGGCGTGGTCCGCGCGCCCTCGGCGTTCGTGATGACGGTGGGCTCGCCACCCTCCAGAACGCTGACGACCGAGTTCGTCGTACCGAGGTCGATGCCGACCGCGCGTGCCATCGTAGATACCTCCACGGAAGAGTTGAGCTTTACGGGCTCAAGGATGCATGACCCGCCGGGCGGCGTCAACAGCTATGAGTCAGCAGCACTCAACTTTGCTGATGCCGGTCCTCTCGGTGGGCCGCCGCGGGGGCCCGCGGTGTCCCCGGTCGGAGTGACGGCCGCCCCGGCCGAGGTGGCGGGGGTGGAGTTACGTGACTGCCGCCATACCTTGGGAACCTTCTGGAGAACTGTTGACGAGCGGTAATGTCCGGGCCGTCGGCCCGGCAAGTTACCGACGAGTACACTCCCTTGGTAAAGACGTAGAACCCGGACTGCTCAACCGCAAGCCGCAGGAGACGGAGCCGATGCAGCTAGCAGCGATCGTCATCTCGCTGGTCACGTTCGTGATCGGCACCGCGCTCGCCCTTCGTGCGGCGTGGCACATCTTCAAGGTGGTGCTGACCGGCGCGCCGGACACCACCCGCTTCGGCAAGCCCGCCCGGCGCGTGAAGACCGTCGCGGTCGAGTTCATCGGCCACACCAGGATGAACCGCTGGGGGATCGTCGGCATCGCGCACTGGTTCGTCGCGGTCGGCTTCTTCAGCCTGGTCCTGACCATCGTCAACGCGATGGGCCAGCTCTTCGACGCCGAGTTCGAGCTGCCGGTCATCGGGCACTGGATGATCTGGCAGCTCTTCGTCGAGCTCGTCGGCACCCTCACCACCCTGGGCATCCTGACCCTGATGGTGATCCGGCTGATGAGCCTGCCGTCGCGCTCCGGACGCAAGTCCCGCTTCGCCGGCTCGATCGCCTGGCAGGCCTTCTACGTCGAGTACACGATCCTCGGCATCGGCCTGTGCATCCTGATGCTGCGCGCCCTGGAGGGCGCCCTCAACGGCGTCGACTCGTACGGCCCGGCGCACCTCGTCTCGTACCCGATCACCTCCGCGCTGAGCGGCCTGTCGCACGGCACGCTGGAGAACCTGATCTGGCTCTTCGCGATGCTGAAGATCTGCATCTCCTTCGCCTGGGCGACCACCATCGGCCTCAACCCCTCGATGGGCGTGGCCTGGCACCGCTTCCTCGGCTTCTTCAACATCTACTTCAAGCGCGAGGAGGACGGCGGTACCGCGCTCGGCGCCCTCCGTCCGATGACCTCCGGCGGTCAGCCGATCGACTTCGAGGACCCGGCCGAGGACGCCGTCTTCGGCGTCTCCCAGGTCGAGCACTTCTCCTGGAAGGGCATCCTCGACTTCTCCACCTGCACCGAGTGCGGCCGCTGCCAGTCGCAGTGCCCGGCCTGGAACACCGGCAAGCCGCTGTCGCCGAAGCTGCTCATCATGAGCCTCCGCGAGCACGTCTACGGCAAGGCCCCGTACCTGCTCGCCGGTGGCGGCAAGGACATGGAGGGCACCGAGAAGGCGACCGCCGAGCAGCTCAAGGACGTCCCGGCGGGCGCCCTCGCCGAGGCCGAGCGCCCGCTGATCGGCACCGCCGAGGAGAACGGCGTCATCGACCCGGACGTCCTGTGGTCCTGCACCACCTGCGGCGCCTGCGTCGAGCAGTGCCCGGTGGACATCGAGCACATCGACCACATCGTCGACATGCGCCGCTACCAGGTGATGATCGAGTCCTCGTTCCCGACCGAGGCCGGGACGATGCTCAAGAACCTGGAGAACAAGGGCAACCCGTGGGGCATGGCCACCAAGGCCCGCCTCGACTGGGTCAAGGAGCTCAAGAAGGAGACCGGCATCGAGGTGCCGGTGATCGGCGAGGACATCGACCCCGCCGAGGTCGAGTACCTCTACTGGGTCGGCTGCGCCGGCGCCCTGGAGGACCGCGCCAAGAAGACCACCAAGGCCTTCGCCGAGCTGCTGCACACCGCGGGCGTGAAGTTCGCGATCCTCGGCAAGGAGGAGTCCTGCACCGGTGACTCCGCCCGCCGCCTGGGCAACGAGTTCCTCTTCCAGATGCTCGGCGCGCAGAACGTGGAGACGCTGAACGCGGCCCTGGAGGACGCCCCGGTCAAGCGGATCGTCGCCACCTGCCCGCACTGCTTCAACACCATCGCCAACGAGTACCCGCAGCTGGGCGGCCACTTCGAGGTCATCCACCACACCCAGCTGCTGCAGCACCTGATCGACGAGGGCAAGCTCGTCCCGGTCAACCCGGTCGAGGGCCTGATCACCTACCACGACCCCTGCTACCTGGGCCGCCACAACAAGGTCTACAGCCCGCCGCGCGAGATCATGGACAAGGTCCCGGGTCTGCGCCAGCAGGAGATGCACCGGCACAAGGAGCGCGGCTTCTGCTGCGGCGCCGGCGGTGCGCGCATGTGGATGGAGGAGCGCATCGGCAAGCGGATCAACACCGAGCGCGTGGACGAGGCGCTGTCGCTCAACCCGGACATCGTCTCCACCGCCTGCCCGTTCTGCCTGGTGATGCTCTCCGACTCGGTCAACGGCAAGAAGAACGAGGGCGCGGCCAAGGAGCACCTGAAGGTGGTCGACGTGGCCCAGCTGCTGCTCGACTCGGTCAAGGCGACCCCGCCGGCCGAGACCGAGGAGCCCGCGACGGTGGACGCGTAGCGGCCCCTGTTCGACAGTTCTGCTACAACTGCCCGGCCCGGCGGCCGCCGCGAAAGCGCTCCGCCGGGCCGGGCTTTTGGGGCCTCGGCGGCGCTGCCCCGTAGGCCTCCGCGGCGGGCGAGTGATGCCAATCGCACAGCCGCCGGACGGGCATTCGGTTGGAAGGAAATACAGTAGGCCAGACCGGCCCGCGGGCCGGTCGACCCGTTCCGGACACCCGGACCACGGCCGGACCACGGCCGGACGGCTGGTGGGCGGACGGGTCCATACGGACGAAGAGAGGTGCGGCCCGCCGGGCCGGGCCGCAGAGACCACAAGGGGAACAGCGCAGACCATGACCGAGGCGATCATGCTGGTCGGTGGTAAGGGCACGCGACTGCGTCCGCTGACCACCCACACCCCCAAGCCCATGCTGCCGGTGGCGGGCGTCCCCTTCATCGCGCACCAGCTGGCCCGCGCCGCGGCCGCCGGAGTCACCCGCGTGGTGCTCGCCACCTCCTACCTGGCCGAGGTCTTCGAGGACCACTTCCAGGACGGCACCCCGTACGGCATCGAGCTGGTCTACCTGACCGAGCGCGAGCCGCTCGGCACCGGCGGCGCCATCCGCAACGCCGCCTCCGGGCTCACCTGCGGCCCGGACGAGCCGGTCCTCGTCTTCAACGGCGACATCCTGTCCGGCGTGGACATCGCCGCCCTGCGCGACGGCCACGTGGCCGCCGGGGCCGACGTCACCCTGCACCTCACCCGGGTGGAGGACCCGCGCGCCTTCGGCCTCGTGCCGACCGACGCGGACGGGCGGGTGCTGGAGTTCCTGGAGAAGCCGGAGACGCCCGAGCAGATCGTCACCGACCAGATCAACGCCGGCTGCTACGTCTTCACCCGGTCCGTCATCGACCGCATCCCGGCCGGCCGGGAGGTGTCCGTCGAGCGCGAGACCTTCCCCGAGCTGCTCGCCACCGGCGCGCTGCTGCGCGGCGTCGTCGACACCTCGTACTGGCTGGACCTCGGCACCCCGGGCGCGTTCGTCCGCGGCTCGGCCGACCTCGTCCTCGGCAAGGTCGACTCCCCGGCCGTCCCCGGCCCGACCGGCGACGCCCTGCTGCTGCCCGGCGCGACCGTCCACCCCGGCGCGGTGCTCAGCGGCGGCACCGTCGTCTCCGAGGGCGCGGTGGTCGAGGCCGGCGCGATCGTCGAGGGCAGCGTCATCCTGCCCGGCGCCGTCATCGGCCCGGACACCCTGGTCAAGGACTCCATCGTGGGTGCCTTCGCGACCGTCGGGGACCGCTCGGCCCTGGACGGCGCGGTGATCGGCGACGGCGCGATCGTCGAGTCCGACAACGAGCTGCCGAACGGCATCCGGATCGCCTGCGGCACGCTGCTGCCGGTCGGCGCCGTCCGCACCTCGGCCGGCCCGGGCGGCTGCCCGGCCGGTGCCTCCGCCGCGGCGGCCGTCCACGGTCCGACCGTCACCGCGCAGCGCTGACGCCCGCTTCCGGCCCCGTTCGTCTCAGGCTCGCTGCAAACCGGCCCCGGCTCCGTCCGGGGCGTACGCGGACTGGGCCGGACGGGTACCTTCGGAACGTGGCTGGTAATCGATACGACAGCGGTCAGGGCGCCGACCCCCACGGCGGGTGGTCGGCCCCTCCGCCACCGGCGGGGGCGCCCGGGGGGCACGGGCAGACGGACGGGCCGGAGTACTTCACGGCCCCGCACCAGGGGGTCGCTCCGCACGACCCGTACGCCGCCGACCGGCCCGGGAACACCCGGTCCTTCCCGACCGGCGGGGCCCCGTACGCGGGGCAGCCCCCGTACCAGGACTACCCGACGCAGGGGTACCAGGGGCAGGGCCGGCAGGCTCCCGGCCACTACGACCAGGGGTACGGCGACCAGGGCTACGGCGACCAGGGGTACGGGGACCAGGGCTACGGATACCCCCAGGGGGAGCCGCAGCCGCCGTACGGCCAGGACAACGTCGCCGTCTACCGGGCCGGCGGCCAGTCGTCGCCGCACGTCTCCGGGCCGCGCCCGCACTGGCGCGAGCTGCTCCTCGGCATCGTCCGCGCGCCGGCCGCGACCTTCGACCGCACCCGCGACCACCAGGTCTGGCTGCCCGCCCTCACCGTCTCGCTCCTCTACGGCGCGCTCGCGGTGCTCGGCATCGGCCTGACGCACAACGACATCGTCAACTCGACCTTCACCGTCGCGCTGACCGGCATGGCCGCCGCCGCGCTCGGCTTCACCGTCACCGGCGCGATCTTCGGCGCGGTCACCTACGCGCTGGCCCGCCAGCTCGGCGGGGACGGCCCGTGGAAGTCGACGGTCGGCCTGGCCGCGCTGATCGGCTGGCTGACCGACGCGCCCCGGCTGCTGCTCGCCCTGGTGCTGCCCTCCGGCAGCGCGGTCGTGCAGGTCGTCGGCTGGGCCACCTGGGCGTTCTGCGCGTTCCTGCTGACCACGATGGTCCGCCGGGTGCACGACCTGCCCTGGGGCAAGGCGGCGGGCGCCGCGGCCGTCCAACTGCTCGCGCTGCTGGTGCTGATCAAGCTGCCGACCCTGGGCTGACCGCCGGACGGCGGCAGGGCGGACGGCAGAATGGTGGACGGGCCCCGCGAACCGGGGTCCGTCCACCGTCGGCCGCGACCACCCACCGGAGCCAGGCATGACCCTCCCCACCACCCACGTCAGCTTCCCGGCCGGGGCGGTGACCGGCGACTCCCCGGTGCTCGCGGTGCACCCGCTCGCCGACGGCCGGTACGCCGTCGTCACCGCGGCCACGCCGTTCCACCCGCTCGACCACACCTGGCCCGACCAGCCCGCCGACCTCGGCACGCTCACCGTGGACGGCGCCGAGCTGGCCGTCGTCGACTGCCTGACCGGCGCGGTCGGCCCGGACGGCGGCGCGCCGCTGGTCGGCGCCGACATCCCGGTGCGGCGCGGCGACGAGGAGTGGTCCTGGCTCGTCCTGCACGTCGTCGTCGCCGACCCGGGCGACCTCGTCGGCCGCACGGCCGTGCTCGCCGTCGACGCCGAGCGCCGCGCCGCCCTCAGCGCCTCGCACAGCGGCTGCCACCTGCTCGCCCTCGCCCTCAACGCCGCGCTCGCCCCGCGCTGGCGCAAGGACCCGGGCCGCGCCGACGCCCTCGGCCACCCGGACTTCGACAGCCTCGCGATGGCCACCTCGGTGATGGACACCGAGGCCAGCACGGACACCTACCGGCTCGGCAAGTCGCTCAAGAAGAAGGGCTTCACGGCCGACGCCACCGACGAGCTGCCCGCCCTCGCCGACGCCCTGCCCGCCGTCACCGAGGCCGTCAACGCGCAGCTGGCCGCCTGGGTCGCCGCCGACGCCGCCGTCCGCATCGAGGTGCCGGGCCCCGAGCTCACCGCCCGCCG